>NZ_RZSJ01000154.1:0-11203 GCF_003998025.1 Mesorhizobium sp. M8A.F.Ca.ET.021.01.1.1 | reverse complement strand
GGCGGTGTGGGCTCCGAACACGATCCTGTTGCGCAACGTCTTGCCGCGCAGAGTAGCCGGCGTGAACAACCGGTTGAAGACCCGCCCAGACATGCACCGCTCCTTCAAAGCCTTGGCGGCGGCACCCGGGCGCCAGCGCTCGCAACCCAAGTCGCTCTTTGCCGGAAAGCCGACACCTCGGGGGTGCCGGCTTTGCCACGATCCTTGAAGCTAGGCGTCCAGCCAGACGTTCTGGAGATCCATTTCGAAGGTCTGGTGGACACCGTAGTTCTTCACCTTCTTGTTCGTATGGCTGTAGAGCTTCTGCCAGAACGGCTGGATGATGACGCCGGAGTCCTGCAGGATCTGCTCGACATCCTTCATCACCTCCTTGCGCTTGGCGACATCGATCAGCGAGAGCGCCTGCTTGAGCTTGGCGTCGAAATCGGGATTGGAATAAGCCGATTCGTTCCACGCCTCGCCGGTGCGGTAGCCCAGCGCCAGCACCTGGACGCCCAGCGGGCGCATGTACCAGATGGTCATCGAATAGGGATATTTCGTCCAATCGTTCCAGAAGGTGGAGCCCGGCAGCACGGTGCGCTTGACCTTGATGCCGGCGTCACGCAACTGGCCGGCGATCGCATCGCCGGTGTTCTTCTGCCAGTCGTCCTCGATGGTAATCAGTTCATGCTCGAAGTCGGCCTGACCAGCGTCCGCCATCAGCTTCTTGGCGCCGGCGGCATCGCGCTCCTTCTTGGGGAGCGGATAATATTCAGGATGGATCGGGCTGACATGGTGGTTCTCGCCGACCGTGCCGCGCCCATTATAGCCGAGCTGCAGCACCGCATTGTTGTCGACTGCCATCTGCAGGGCATTGCGAACGCGCTGGTCGTCATAAGGCTTGTGCGTGATGTTGGTGCGGGCAACCAGCGTGGTGGCGGTCGCGACCTCCGATTTCTGCAGCCCCATCTTGTCGAGAATGTCGATGAAGTCGGCGGGCGACTCGAAGTTGAGGTCGATTTCACCGGAATCGAATGCATTGACCGTAGCGTTGAAGTCGGTGCCGTAATCGATGAATTCGATCCCGTCGAGCGGCGCCTCGCCTCCCCACCATTTGCCGTTCTCGCGGCGCTTGACCACCGCCTTCTGGCCGACGTCGTAAGACACCAGCTCAAACGCTCCCGTGCCGATCGGCTTCTTGATCGGATCGGCGCCATCGGCGTCGAAATTGCGGTGCACGACGAGTGCCGGATAATCGGTGAAATTGGGTATCAGCGAAATGTCGGGCTCGCTGAGCTTCAGCTTGACCGTGTTGTCATCGACCTTGGTGATGGCGCCATCCCTGGCCTTGCCGGTCTTGGCATCGATCAGCGCACCGACGCGCGCCGCCATCGAGTTGCCGGCGACGCCCTTCTCGCACCAACGCGTCACATTGTGCACCACGTCATCGGCGTTGAAGGCATCGCCATTGTTCCAGGTGACGCCCTTGCGCACATGCAGCGTGTACTCGGTGGCGTCGTCGTTAATGTCCCAGCTTTCGAGCAACACGGGCTCGAAGGTAAACTGCTTGGTATAGCGCACCAGCGGCTCCAGCCAGGTCCGCGAGATGTTGGCCAGTTCCACCCAGTCGTAAGTGCGCGGATCCTTCTGCGCCTTGACCGACATCGAGACGTGCAGCGTCCCGCCCTTTTTCGGCTCCTCGGCCAAAACCTGTGTCGGCGCGGCAAGGCCGATCATGCCATAGGCAAATGCCGTTGATGCCCCAAGCGCGCTGGCCAGCGCCAGGAATTCGCGCCTGTCGACACGGCCTGCTTGCGCCTCCGCGGCCATCGCTTCGATAGCCTGCGGCACACGATCGCCGTTGCTTTTGAAAATCGTCATGTCCATTCCTCCCTTGTTGTTCCCGTCGGGTCTTTGCCCGTTCCCTCAACTAACGCTGTCGGGCAATTTTTCCTCGCGCCGCGCGATCAGATCCTTGAGACCATCGGCGATGCCCTCATCGAGTTTCGGCTCCTCATAATCGGCGAGCATGTTGCGCGCTTTCTCGCGGCCGCGCGTGTCATGGTCCTTTGCTCCCTCGGCCTTCCACTGTTCGAACGAATTGAAGTCCATGATACTGGGCATGAAGAACGCGGACTCGAAATGGTCGAGCGTGTGCTGGGTGCCGAGGAAATGGCCCTGCGGCCCCACCTCACGGATTGCCGCCATGGCCTCCTTGAAATCGTCGAACGGCAGCCCGCCCGCATATTTGTACCAGCCGACAAGCTGTTCGCAGTCGGTGGCGAATTTTGAATAGCCGCAGGTGAGACCCGCTTCCAGCCATCCTGCCGAGTGCCAGATATAATTGGCGCCGGAGAGAATGGCGGCATGCATCAGCATGTTCGCTTCGTAACCCGCCTGGGCGTCGTTGAGCTTCGAGCCGACATGGAAGCCGGACGTGCGCCACGGCAGTTTGTATTTCCGCGCCAGCGCACCCATCAGATACATCATCTGGGCGGCCTCCGGCGTGCCGCCCATGGGAGCGCCGGTCTTCATGTCGACCGTGACCATGAACTGGCCGTAGATCTGGGGCGAGCCCGGACGGATGAGCTGGGTGAAGGCGACGCCGGCAAGCGCCTCGGCATTGACCTGCGCGACCGCGCCGACGGCGGACGCCGAGGTCGAGGCGCCACAGAGCGCGAAGGGCGCCAGGATCAGCGGCTGGTTGTGGCGCGCATACACCCTCATGGCGTCCAGCATGGTGGCGTCCCAGACCAGCGGCGAATTACAGTTGGTGATGGCCACCAGCACCGGATTGTCGCGGACGAACTCCTCGCCGAACACGATGCCGGCCATCGCCATGGTATCTTCCGCCCGCTCCTTGGAGGTCACGATGCCCATGAACGGCTTGTCGGAATATTTCAGCGCCGAATGGATGATGTGCAGGTGCCGCTTGGGCACGGCAATTTCCATCGGCTCGCAGATGATCGAGCTCGACGAGTGCAGCGCCGGGGCCATGTAGGCGAGCTTGTGGAAATTATTGAGGTCGGCGAGCGTGCCGTAGCGCCTGTTGTTGTCGAGGTCGCGCACATAAGGCGCGCCATACATCGGCACGAAGATCGAATTCTTGCCTCCGACGCGCACGGTGCGCTCGGGATTGCGCGCGTTCAGCGTGAACTCGGAGGGAACCTTGGCGACGAGTTCCATCAGCAGCGCGCGATCGATGCGGACCCGCGTTTCCCGGACGTCGGCGCCGGCCGCCTTCCATAAGGCAATGGCCTCGTCGTCGCGGAATTCGCAGCCGACCTCTTCCAGGATCGAAAGCGACTCCTCATGGATCAGTTCCACCGCCTCGTCCGGAACCATCTGATAGACGGGAATCTGCCGTACCAGGGTCGGAAAGGAGGCAATTGGTGCGCTGCGGAGCGCCTTGCGCCCGAGACGGCCGCCGCCACGGCGGTGGGTCTGTTCGGTCAATTCAGCGGCCGGTGCGTTCATGGAGCCTCCATCCCTTCGATCCTGATCAACTTAGCGAGGGGAAATATAGATGTGACGCTGGAAAATCCTGATCTCTTGTATAAGCTGTGCTTATGCGAAGCCTGCGCCATCTATTGCCCTCCGCCGGCAGCCTGATCGTCTTCGAGGCGGCAGGCCGGTTGTCGAGTTTCACTGCCGCCGGGCGCGAGCTCGGCATGACCCAGGCCGCCGTTTCCTATGCGGTGCGCGGGCTGGAAGAACAGCTCGGCGCCCAGCTCTTCCAGCGCCGCCATCGCCAGGTGCTCCTGACGGAGGCCGGCGAGCGCTTCCATGCCGATGTGTCGCTCGGCCTGTCGCATATCCGCAAATCCGCGGAGGACCTTCGCCTGCAGGCGACCGGCGGCCATGTGACTTTAGCTGCCTCGACCGCCTTCGGCTCGTTCTGGATGATGCCGCGCCTGCAGCAGTTCCGCGACGAACTGCCGGGCGTCGATCTGCGCATCCAGACCGCCGATCGCGACCTCGACATCATCGCCGAGGGGATTCCGCTCGGGGTGCGCGGCGGCGTGCCGCGCGACTGGCCGGATTATCATTCGCTGTCGCTCTCGGACGAAGAGATCTTTCCGGTCGCCGGCCCCAGCTATCTGGCGAAATTCGGCAGGCCCGAGACCGTGGAACAACTAGCGACACACCGCCTCATTCATCTGGAGGAGCCATATCGCGAGGCCCCGAACTGGGACGAATGGTTCCAGTCGGCCGGAGCCAGTCTCCGCAATGCCGAGCGTGGCTTGCGCATCAATGATTATGCGATTGTGATCCAGGCCGTCATGGAAGGGCAAGGCATCGCGCTCGGCTGGCGCCACCTTGTCGAGCGGCTGCTGTCGACGGGGCTGCTTGTGCCGGTCACCGACCACGTTATGAAGACAGGCACGGCATTCTACGTCATCTGGCCGAAGAACCGCGAGCTCAGCGACAATGCGCGCAAGGTAAGGGATTGGCTGCTGGCGCAGGCGTGAAGTCGTTTCACCGTTTCGGCCGCAGTTCGCCCTCGCCCGCACGACACGAATCCGCCTATACTATCGTCATGCCCATCCGCCAGCTTTCCGAAACGATGATCAACCAGATCGCCGCCGGCGAAGTCATCGAGCGTCCGGCGAGCGTGGTCAAGGAACTGGTCGAGAACGCGCTCGATGCCGGTGCAAGCAAGGTAGAGGTCGTCACAGCGGGCGGCGGGCTGAACCTGATCCGAGTCACCGATGACGGCTTCGGCATTCCCGAACAGGAACTGGCGCTGGCCATCGCGCGCCATTGCACCTCCAAGCTCGCCGAGGATATCCATGACATCCGTTCGCTCGGCTTTCGCGGCGAAGCATTGCCGTCGATCGGCTCGGTGTCGCGACTGTCGATCCGCTCGCGCACCGCTTCGGGCGACAGCGCCGCCGAGATCGGCATCGACGGCGGCCGCGTCCTGCCGGTCAAGCCGGCGGCCGCCAATCGAGGCACCACGGTCGAGGTGCGCGACCTGTTCTTCGCCACGCCGGCGCGGCTGAAATTCATGAAAGGCGAACGCGCCGAGAGCTCGGCCATCAGCGACATCGTCAAGCGCATCGCCATCGCCTTCCCCACGGTGCGTTTCACGCTGGCCGGATCCGACCGCACGACGCTGGACCTGCCGGCGGCCGAGGACAGCGCGGACGGCAGCCTGCGTCGTGTCGCGCAGGTGATGGGCGCCGACTTTCCCGACAATTCCATTGCCATCGACGCGATGCGCGAAGGCGTGCATCTGACCGGCCATGTGTCGATCCCGTCCTTCACCCGCGCCAACGCGCTGCAGCAATATGCCTATGTCAATGGCAGGCCGGTGCGCGACAAGCTGATCGCCGGCGCCATTCGCGGCGCATTCGCCGATGTCCTGCCGCGCGACCGCCACGCCGTGACCGTGCTGTTTCTTTCGCTCGACCCGGCCATCGTCGACGTCAATGTCCATCCGGCCAAGGCCGATGTCCGCTTCCGTGATCCGGGTCTCGTGCGCGGGCTGATCGTCGGCGCAATCCGGCAGGCGTTGGCCGAGGCCGGCATCCGCTCCGCCACCACGGGTGCAGCCGGCATGATGGCTGCGTTCCGTCCGGGCGCCGCATCTTATGATCACGGTGGCCCGACAAATGGCCATCGCAGCTACGAAGCGGCTTTCCATGCGTCCGGCCCCACGGGCTTCGACCCTTCGCGCTCGCCGCAGCGGCCGCTCGACATGCAATTCGCAGGCGCAGGCTTTGAACGCGGCAACGCAAGAACCGGCGGCTTCGGCGAGAGCGACCAGGCGGCATTCGATGCCGGCCCGCTCGCCAGCGCCGATGCGCGTGCGGGGCAGAATGAGGCAACCGAGACGCTGCTCGGCGCGGTGCTGGGTGCGGCACGCGCCCAGGTGCACGAGAACTACATCGTCGCCCAGACCAGGGATTCACTCGTCATCGTCGACCAGCACGCGGCGCATGAACGGCTGGTTTACGAGGCGCTGAAGAACGCCCTCCACTCGCGGCCGGTGCCCTCGCAGATGCTGCTTCTGCCCGAGATCATCGACCTGCCGGAAGAGGACGCCGAGCGCCTCGCCATGCATTCCGAAACACTCGCCCGCTTCGGCCTCGGCATCGAGCGTTTCGGCCCGGGCGCGGTTGCCGTTCGCGAGACGCCGTCAATGCTGGGCGAAACCAATGTCGGTCAACTGGTGCGCGACCTCGCCGACGAAATCGCCGACAACGATACGGTCGAGACACTCAAGGAACGGCTGGACACGATCGCGGCCACCATGGCCTGCCACGGCTCGGTGCGCTCCGGCCGGCTGCTCAAGGCCGAGGAGATGAACGCGCTGCTGCGCCAGATGGAGGCGACCCCCGGCTCGGGCACCTGCAACCACGGCCGGCCGACCTATATCGAACTCAAGCTGGCGGACATCGAGCGGCTGTTCGGGCGGCGGTGAACCGGTTTCAACGGCCCAGTCCTCACTTGCTCTGCTGATATTTCCTTGTCCGTGAATTGAAGACGTAATCGACCGCGGTTCCGGCGCCGCCGCCTCGAAAATTCACGGAAATAATGTCCTTGCCTCGCTCCACCCATTTCTCGACGTTCATGTAGATGGTCGTCATCAGCATGCCGGCACTGCAAGCGTCGTCATCGGCGAAGGCAATTTCCTGGACAACCTTGCGGCTGCTCTTTTTGATGACCTGCATTTTTTCCATGCAAAGGCCGGCGCTGGTATTCGTGTAAACTCCCGAGAACCTGTCGGTGGCTGTCTGCGCCCAGAACGGAATCTCGACGGTGCCGTCGATCTTTCCCTCGCCGGTGTCATCCAGGCTCGCAATTTTCTTGAGGGTGACGGGATATCTATCCGTGCCCTTGCTCCAGCTTCCTGTCGCAACGCCTTCATTGAGGTCAAGGGAGAACGGGCACCTCGTGGTGTCGACAGGGGGTCTCGGTCCCTGCACCATTATCCGATAAAGCTCCTTATCGTCTGAAATCTCGCACAGTACGAACTTGGTACCGCTGACGATGCCATACAGCGCAATCGGGATTTGCTTGGCGTCGTAGAAGTAGCTTCCATCGACCCTTGGCGCGCTGCCCAAGCTGTCATATGTCTGTATGGAGAAATGGATAGGAGACGGCCCGAGGAAACCCTCGTAGTTTTCCACGTGATACCAACCCGCAACGGCTTTTGCGTTGAGCAGCAACAAGCAAACGACCGTTGAGATAAAACGTCTTCCCATCCCAACCTCGCTGCGCTCCGCGACGACACGCCAAGACCACGTGACAGTTGCCTTGCGTTGCGGCGGCCGTCAACTGGCGATGAAATCCGCGGTTCTTGATACGAGTCAGGGAAAGACCGCAACCTTTTGATTTAGCGTTTCAAATTCACCACGATAACGCCGCCGAGCGCCAGCGCGCCGCCGAGGATGCCGAGCAGCGTCGGCACTTCGCCCAGCCAGAAGAAGCCGATCAGCGCCGACATCGGCGAGACCAGGTACAAGAAGTTCGAAGCACGCGCCGCCGGCAGGCGCGACAGCGCGGTCGCCCAGGCCGCATAGGCGATCAGGCTTGGCACGATGCCGAGATAGATGACGGCGCCGAGGCCGGCGGTGTTGGCGACGGCGGCTTGCTGGAGAGCGGCGGGCAGGAAGGGCGCCAGGCAGAGCGCGCCGAGCACCATGTTGGACGCCGCGATGGTCAGCGGATGATGGCGGGCAAACAGCGGCTTCTGGACGATGGTGTTGACGGCCGAGCAGAGTGCCGAGCCGAGCACCAGCAGCGCGCCGGCATTGAAATGCAGGCCATGCCCGTCGGCGATGGCAATGATGCCGATGCCGGCGAAGGAAATGACCGTACCGATCCAGGCTATGCCGGAGAAACGCTCGCCAAGCAGCGCCATCGCCATGATGGCAGTGAAGATAGGGCTGACATTGATGATGAAGCCGGCGGCTCCAGCCGAGACGGTCAGTTCGCCGAAATTGAGCATCGCGGTGTAGAGCGCGACGAAGATGGCGCCGCCGAAGGCGAGGCGCCACAAATCACCGATCCGGGGCAGTGCCGGGCGCTTGACGGCAAGGTAGATCGCCGCCGGCACGGCGGCGATAGCAAAGCGCAGGGCGCCAAGCTCCAGCGGCTGGAAGGTGGCGAGTCCGGCACGGATCGCCGGGAAGGCGGAAGCCCAGCCGATCACCGTCAGCGCCACGGCGATGGCGGCCGTGGTGTCCATCCGCTGTGTCGAATTCAACGTGCCTGTCGTCGTGCTCATCTCTGTGCCCTCGGAATCTTCGAGTTTCGAGAGCAGAAAACGCCTTTCCGGGTCGATTGACAAACGACCAAATCGAGGGTCACCTGTGAGCATGGATCACAGCTCGAACACTATGCTGCCGCTGGAGACATTGCGCGCCTTCGACGCCGCGGCGCGCACGGGAAGCTTTTCGGCCGCCGCCGAAAAGCTCAACCTTACCCATGGCGCCGTCAGCCGGCAGATCGCCAAGCTCGAGGACTGGCTTGGTCTGAAGGTGTTCGAACGTGGCGCGCGCGGCGTGACGCTGACCAACGAAGGCAATCGCCTGCATCTCAGGACCACCGAAGCTTTCGCCCTGATCTCGGTCGATTCGGACCGCTGGGTGGAGCCGCGTGGCACCGCGGTGGTGCGTCTGGCCTCCATTCCATCGGTGAGCGGCCTATGGCTGATGCCGCGCATGGCAACGCTGGAAAACGACCCTACCCGCCTGCGCATCGTGCTCGACGTCGACAACCGTCAGGCCGATCTCGCCGACGAAGGCATCGATCTTTCGGTCCGCTGCGGTCGCGGCCGCATCCCGGGCCGCGTCTCGGTGCAACTGTTCGAGGAACATCTCTTCCCGATCGCCTCGCCAGACCTTGCACGGGAGATCGGCGGTGGTGACCCGGCCCGGCTGCTCAAATTCCCGCTGATCAACGATTCCGACGCGTCGGGCTGGCGTGCCTGGTTCGCCGCGCAGGACGTGGACTACCGGCCGCGCCCGCAGGACCGCCGCTTTGAGGACTACAATCTGGTACTCGATGCAGCAGCCCATGGCCTCGGCATCGCGCTGGCCCGGCCGCCGCTCACCGAGCACCAGATAGAATCGGGGCGCCTCGTCGCCGTCGACGATCGCACCACGCTCAATCCGGTTTCCTACTGGCTGGATCGTCCGGTCGGCCGGCCGCGCGCGGCCGCCGCCGATCTCGCCAGGCGCATTGCCGAACAGGCCGGGCTTGCTTCGGCAAGGCTGGAAGCTTTCCTGCAGGATGACGATTAGGCTCGAAGGCATCCGGCCATCGCCGGCCCGCTTTCAGGACATATGTACTTCAGTGCAATTCCCCAGGGGAAAATGCGTGGCGGCTCCCTGTCGGAAATCGCGTGAACCCTGCCTAACGGAACAGCAAGAGCACGATCATGGTGGTCACGGCCGAGACGATGGCCGTCACGATCGATATGGTCCACAGCGACAACGGAGCTGGCTCGGATCGTGGCGCATGGCCAGCCGGACGGATGGAGGCGCCGCGCGGTTGCGGCGCGTTGGCATTGGCCGCGACCAGGACCGCCGCGGAAGCGACGGCCGGCGAAAATGTGGACAGGGCCGGCGCCAGTTTGGGTGTGCTGTCGGTGGCCGTTGTCTGCGACGGCGCGAAGCCGCGCGAAGCCTGATCGGTATCCGCCCCTGCCCCACCCGCCGAGGCTCGGGCCGGTGCATGGTGGACGGCGTCAGGTTCCATGACGGCCCGGTAAGCATCCTCGATCTCGGAGGACGACAGGCGTTGCGAGGTTTGAGCGGCCGGTCGCGGCAGCGAACTCTGCAGCACCTGGGTGGCGAACTGCGCCGATTGCACCATAGCGGGCGCCGGCGGCTGGACGAGCTCCTTGACCAGCGCCGCGGTCGCCGGATCGGCCTTGGGCGAAGGAACCGGCTGGGGCGTGAGCGCTTCTTTCAGCAAAGACGGCACGCTTGCATTGGCGATGTCCATGGCGCTTCCTGACAACCATTGTGCCATAGGGCAATATTACATGAGCATTGCGCCAAGCTTGACCTTGCCGACGATTTATGGCGATTGAATCCCGATGAACTCAAGTGCCATTGCATGATGAACCGTTTCGAAGGCCCCGGCGGCAAGGAAGCCCGCATCCGCTACCTCGATGGCGATTTCCAGGTCACCAGCCCCGGCTCGTTCGTGCGCTGCGCGGTGACGGGCGAAAACATCCCATTGGACGAGCTGAAATATTGGAGCGTCGCCAGGCAGGAGCCTTATGTGAACGCCACTGCCTCGCTGCGCCGCGAAATCGAGATGCACCCGGAGTTGCGCAAACGGGGCTAGCCTTTCAGCTTGCGCTGCCGCCAGGCATCGAGCGTCTCCTCGATGATGCGTTCGGGCACGTGATCAAGCTCGAACACGGTGTCGATTTCCAGCACGTCAAGACGGTCGAGAAAATCCCGCGGGGCGCCGTGGCGCAACCGGGCGGCGTCCTTGGCGGTGGTGATCAGCCCTAGGCCTTCGGTCCGCGCCGTCGCGGCCAGTTCGGCGAGCTCGTCCTCCGCGTAGAAGTGATGATCCGGAAAGGGCCTGGACAGGATCACTTCGCCGCCGGCCTCGCGCACCGTGTCGAAGAACTTTTCGGGATGACCGATACCGGCAAAGGCCAGAAACCGCTTTCCAGCAAGCCCGGCCTTGCTGCTCGGCTCGGTGTGGGCCTCGAAGATCGGCCGGCCGGCACGCGCTGCCCGGCGGACCACGGCATCGGCAGCGGTGCCCTCGCCCATCTTGAGCAGCCCGCTGGTGAAGACCAGCTGGTCGACGATCTTGGCCCTGAGAGGACCGCCCGGGATGACGCGGCCATTGCCGATCCCGTAACGGGCATCGACGACGACCAGCGCATAATCGATATGGATGCGCGCGCTCTGGAAGCCGTCGTCCATGATCAGGAAATCGCAGCCGTGTTTTTCCAGCAGCAGCCGGGCGCCGGCGGCTCGATTGGGCGTCACCGCCACCGGAGCATGTTCGGCCAGCAGCAGCGGTTCGTCGCCGACATGTCTGGCGCTGTCATGGCTGATATCGACGACATGCGGCTCGGCAAAGGAGCCGCCATGGCCGCGCGACAGGAAACCGGGCTTCAGCTGCATGCGCCTGGCCTGTTGGGCGAGCGCGATCGCCACCGGCGTCTTGCCGGTGCCGCCAACGGTGAAATTGCCGACGCACAAAACCGGCGCGTCGATCTTCTCGCGCCGGGCCC
>NZ_RZSJ01000153.1:0-11307 GCF_003998025.1 Mesorhizobium sp. M8A.F.Ca.ET.021.01.1.1 | reverse complement strand
ATATCAGGCCGCTCGGCCTATGGTTCTGGGGCAAGGTTTGGACGCTGGTCGCCTGGTGCGAGATGCGTGATGATTTTCGCGCTTTCCGCATCGACCGCATCGCCTCGGTGGTCATCGCCGGCCGCATCTTCAAGCCGGAACGCGGCAAGCAGCTCGCCGATTTCTACCGGGCGGTGGAGCGCAGCGAGGACTATGGCATGGCGCCCGACCGCGCGGCGCGAAGCTGAGATTTGCCCGACCGCACAAAAAAGCCCGCTCGAAGCGGGCTTTTTTGTCGAATTGGCGAAAAGCCTATTCCTCGTCGTCCTTATCGGTGTCCTTCGACTTCAGCGCTGACAGCTTGGCGAAGACGGCGTTGGCGTCGAGCTCCGCGTCCTCGTCCTTCGGCTTCTCCGGCGCCGGCACCAGCCGCTCGGTCAATGCCGCCGGCAACAGCGTGTCGCCGACCGGCTGCGCCTGTTCGCGGCCACGCGAGGCGCGGTTGACCTCCATGTCGAGGTCGATCTGCGAGGCGAGACCCAGCGTCACCGGGTCCATTGGCTGCAGATTGGCCGAGTTCCAGTGCTTGCGTTCGCGGATCTGCTCGATCGTCGACTTGGTGGTGCCGACAAGGCGCGAAATCTGCGCGTCCTTGAGTTCGGGATGGTTGCGCACCAGCCACAGAATGGCGTTCGGCCGATCCTGGCGCTTCGACAGCGGCGTGTAGCGCGGACCCTTGCGCTTGGATTCCGGCACCCGCACCTTGGGGTCGGAAAGTTTCAGGCGCTGGTTCGGGTCCTTCTCGGCGCGCGCGATCTCGTCGCGGGTCAGCTGGCCGGTCATGATCGGATCCATGCCCTTGATGCCTTGCGCCGATTCGCCGTCGGCGATCGCCTTGACCTCGAGCGGATGCAGCCCGCAGAACTGCGCGATCTGCTCGAAGGAAAGCGCGGTGTTGTCGACCAGCCAGACGGCGGTCGCCTTGGGCATCAGCAGCGTATTGGCCATCGCAAAAATCCTTCTCGTTCGCCCGCGTTCCCGCGCGGGCGGTGGTTTAGAGCCACCAAAATGGGAAATTCGGGGCCTGTATAGCCGTTCCCTGCCCGCTTCGCAATGTTTTTGGAAAAGCCCGCAGAAAACCGCGAACCGGCGGTTACCGGAACGGCTCCGTGCCCTTGAGCAGAGCGACAAGCTGGCTCTGTTGGCGTGTTCCTGTCTTGGCGAATATCCGTTCGAGGTAGGTTCGCCCGGTCTTCACGGTGATGTTGGCACTTGCCGCCGCCTCCGCCAGTGTTCGCCCTTGCGAAAGTGCCGAGGCCAGGCGCGCCTCGGCTGGCGTCAGGTCGAACAGTCCGGCAAGCAGCGTTGGCGATGGCACCATGGAACTGGCGTTCACCGCCGTCGCCGCGACCAGGATGTCGGCGCCCGAGAATATCTCGTGGGCGGAACGGCGCAGCGGCAGGACATGAAGGATCAGTGGCGACCTGTCGGCGGCGGCCGAAACCGGGATGGACCGGACCGAGGGTTCGGCGGCCCCGCGTGCGGCGACGACGGCCTGCTGAAACAGGCGATTGGCATCCGCATCGACGATTGCCATGCCGCCAAAGGCGACCGGCAGGAAGATCGAGCCCATGCTCTCGAACAGCAGATTGGCGGCGAGCACATGCCCCCTCGATGAGAGGATGGCCGCCGGCAGCCCCATGGCCGTCATGGCGGCAACGGTTCCCTTGGCCCGCTCCAGGCCAAGCCGCGCGGCGATCAAGCTGGCGCGCGCCATGGCCGGCCGCAAACCGTCGAGAATGTCGAAGCTGCCGGCGTCGTAGCGGCCCTCGCCAAGCCTTCGCTGGAAGACGAAGATGGCCAGTTCGCCGCTCGGCATCGGGATGGCGGTGCAGGTATGCGCGCCAATCCCAAGCGCGCGCAGGCGGACCCGGATGGGATCGTTCTCGATTTCCTCGGCTGTCAGGAAACTCTCGACATCGACGAAACTGGCCGGCTGCACCGCGCACATGCGCGAGACCGCCGTGGAGAACTGCAGCGTATCGCCCAGGAGGAATTCATTCAGCAAGTCCTGCAGCAGCGGGACCGTCCTTCCGCGCACCGGCTGCTCATCGGCAAACAGGAACACGGCGCCGCCCACTGAGGCGGAGGCTCTATTTATGCCATCCAGCACCTCCGGCCACAGGTCCGGAACGAAAGCAGCCTCGTAGATCTTGTCGGTAAGATCATCCAACATGGGCGTGGAAGCCTTCGTCGATGCCTGCCCTGCCAGCCACGCGCTCACGCGGCAACCGGTCCCCATCCGTCAAGATGCCATGCTGAAAACAGAGGTCAAGCCGCCTGGTGCTTGACACGGGTGACGGCGGCTCACGCCGACTGGCACCCCAAAAGACAAAACCCGCCGGACAGGGTCCAGCGGGTTCGGAACCGGCGACGAACAAGGCGTCTGCGTCGGCTCTACATTGCGACCCTGCCTTCCGGCGAGGTCGCGCTTGCAATCAGATCGCCTGACGGGCGATCCTTTCGATGTCGGCGCGGTTGATGCCGAGGTCGCTGAGCTGACGTGCGTTGAGGCGGTTCAATTCGCGAACGGTCTCGTTGTACATGCGCCAGTTACGGAAAGCGCGGATCGGGTTCATGGTAGTCCTCCTGAATTGGGTTCGTTTCGATGATGCTCAAATAGTGATCATCGATGAGGACTTGAACGGCTGATTTTGCATAGCAATGATGCAAATGCTGCATTGCACCATTAAGATTCTGTTCATCTTGCAGGCAAGGCGGGCGCCCGGGGACGGTGTCGAGATTTAGGGGATACGGGCCTAGCCTACGTCGAGCACGATCTTGCCGATATGATCCCCTTCCTCCATCCGCTCATGCGCGCGCCAGGCATCGGTGAGCGGGTAGATCATGTCCATGACCGGCGCCACCTTGCGCGTGCCCAGCAGCGGCCACACCTGCGCCTCCAACGCGGCCGCGATCGCTGCCTTGAATTCCACGGTGCGGGGCCTCAGCGTCGAACCCGTATGGGTCAGCCGCTTGACCATGATCTTGGAAAAGTCGGCGCTCGCCACAGCACCTGCCTGGACGGCGATCTGCACGATGCGGCCCTCGATCGCGGCGGCCTCGTAGTTGCGCTGGACATAGTCGCCGCCGACCATGTCGAGGATGACGTTGGCGCCTCGGCCTTCGGTCGCCTCCTTGACCGCGGCGACGAAATCCTGCTCGCGGTAATTGATCGCGCGGTCGGCGCCAATCTTCAGGCACGCGTCGCATTTCTCCTTCGATCCAGCGGTGGTGATGACATAGGCGCCGAAGGCCGAGGCGAGTTGGATCGCCGTGGTGCCGATGCCGGACGAGCCGCCATGGACGAGCAGCGTCTCACCCTTCTTCAGTCCGCCGCGCTCGAAGACATTGTGCCAGACGGTGAAGTAGTTCTCCGGCACCGCCGCCGCTTCGGTATGGGTGAAGCCCGCCGGCAGCGGCAAAACGCTGCCTGCGTGAACCCTTACATATTCGGCGTAGGCGCCGCCGGGCGTGAGTGCGCAGACCCGGTCGCCGATGCGCCAGCGCGATATCTCGTCGCCAAGGGCCGCCACCTCACCCGATGCTTCGAGGCCGGGGAGGTCCGATGCGCCGGGGGGTGGCGGATAGGCACCCTTGCGTTGCTGGACGTCGGGCCGGTTGACGCCTGCGGCATGGACCTTGATCAGGATTTCTCCGGGGCCGGGCAGCGGCACGTCGCGCGTTTCCGGCTTCAGCACCCGGGGACCGCCCGGCTCCGAAATCGCGATCGCCGTCATCCGTGCCGGAATTTTCTGTCCGCTCGCCATGAAGTTTCCCGTCTTTCCTAGCCGGCTTTTACCGGCTGTTTGCATCGATGCCCCTGCCCTATGTATGCTGATTGCCAAATCAGGCAAATGGCCAATCTGGTCTGGCGTAGGAGGAGCGACGATGGCGATCTTCGACGACGAACCCAAGAAGAAGGCACGCCCGCACGAGATCGGGCAAGACCTGTCGCTGCTTTCCGTCGGTGAACTGTCCGAGCGCATCGGCATCCTGCGCGACGAGATCGCCCGGCTGGAGGCCGAACTCAAGACCAAGGACAACACCAAGTCGGCGGCCGAGGCGCTGTTCCGCCGCGGATAATTCGCTGAGGTAACCGTTCGCCGCCGAAAAGCCCGAATGCGACTGTCTTCAAACCTGCGCCCCTCCCAGCCCTCAGCCGGATCAAAAAATGCTCGCAGCCTACAGACCGATCCTTTCCCTGCTCCGCGGCACCGCCTTCCTTCTGGCGGCATCGGGACTGCACGGGCTGCTGTTGCCCCTGCGCGGCCAGTTGGAAGGGTTCTCGACCGCTTCGCTCGGCCTGATGGGCACGGCCTGGGCCGGCGGCTTCGTCACCGGCTGCTTCTTTGCGCCGCGCATCGTGCGCCGTGCCGGGCATGTGCGCGCCTTCGGCGCCTTTGCCGCGTCCGGCGCCATCGTGGCGCTGCTGACGGGCCTGGTCATCGACGAATATGTCTGGATCCTGCTGCGTGCCTTCACCGGTTTCACCATGGCCGGCGCCTTCATGGTCATCGAGAGCTGGCTGAACGAGAAGGCGACCAACGAGAACCGTGGCACCGTCTTCGGCCTCTATATGATGGTCACCTATGCCTCGATCATGGGCGGACAGATGATCGTCGCCGGCGGCGACGTGAAATCGGCGTCGCTGTTCATGATCACCGGCATCCTGTTCTGCTTGTCGCTTCTGCCGACAGCGGTTTCGAGCGCTTCCCTCCCGAAGCCGCTGCAGGACGTCAAGCTCGACGTCAGGGGGCTCTACGCCAACTCGCCGGTGTCGGCGATCGCCTGCCTCTTGATCGGCATCGCCAACGGCGCCTGGGGCACGCTCGGCGCGGTCTACGGTGCCCGCGTCGGCATCTCCACCGCCGAGATCGCCTTGATGATGAGCCTGGTGGTCGTCGCCGGTGCCGCCATGCAGCTTCCGGCCGGGCGTCTCTCCGACAAGACCGACCGCCGTTTCGTGCTGGCCGGTGCTGCCTTCGGCGCGGCGCTGTTTGCGCTTCTCATCTTCCTGTTCGAGCCGCGCTCAGCAGTCTTCGTCCTCGTCTTCACCGCCGCCTACGGCGCTTTCGCCTACACGCTCTATTCGATTGCCGTGGCGCATGCCAACGACCACGCCCGCTCCGAGGATTTCGTCAAGGTATCGGGTGGCCTGCTGCTGCTTTACGGCTTCGGCACCATGATCGGGCCGTTGCTGGCCGCCGCCCTGATGGGCTGGATGCGCCCGGAGGGTCTGTTCCTGGCGACCGCATTGGCGCATCTGTCCCTGGCGGGTTACACGCTGCTGCGCATCAGCCGCCGCGCTCCGGTGCCGATCGAGGATCGCGACGCCTTCAAGACGCAGCCGGCTGACCGTTCGGTGACCCCCGAAGCATTGCGGCTCGATCCGAGAAGAAAAGCAGAAGCAAACAGTTGAGATTTGAAAAACTTTGCCTCACAAATGAGGCATGATGTTTTCCGACGCCTTCATGGCGATCGCCGACCCCAATCGGCGCCATCTTCTGGAAGAACTTCGACGCGGTCCGAAGACCGTCAACGAATTGGCGTCCGGACTGCCAGTCTCCCGCCCGGCCGTATCACAGCATCTGAAAGTGTTGCTCGACGCCGGGCTGGTCAACGCCAAGGCTGAAGGCACGCGGCGTGTCTATACGGTGAGCAATGCCGGCTTCCTGAGACTCAACATCTGGCTCGATCAATTCTGGGAAGCCTGATCGTTTCTGCCTGCGGCACTTGAGCTACCCGGTCAGGATTGCGAACTCACGAAGGCGCCGAGCGCGTCGAGCAGTTCGCCCGTTCCATGCTCGCGCGTGGCTGAGGTGTCGTGGCCGTCGAAGAATGCGCCCTGCTCCGTCATCACAAGCCGCGTGCCGCCGCTTTCCGCCACAAATTCGATCGTCGCCAGCGACACCGAAACGCGGGTTTCGCCGAACAGCAGCTCATAGCTGTAAACGATGCGCTCGTCCGGCACGATGTCCTGATAGACCGCGTTGAAGAAATGCATTTGCCCGTCGTTCGGGCAGCCGGCATTGACCTCCTTGCCGCCGACGCGGAAGTCCATTTCGTGCCGGGTGGGCACCGGGTCATGGGGATCGACGAACCAGCGCCGCTTGGCATCCGGGCTGCTGAATGCGGAGAAGACTTTCGCCGGTGCCACCGGATAGCTCCGCTCGACGACAAAGGTGGAATGGACAACGGATCGCTCAGTCATGAAACCTTCCTTGGTGGATTGAATTGCCCGGAACGTGACCCTGAAAACCGGAGGCCGGTCTTCGGGAGCATGCTTGAACCCATCACGGCGCGGTCTCCGGCCTGAAAGGCGGCGAAATAGCCGCGCACCAGTTCGGATTTGGTCTTCGACATGACATTTTCCTCTCTAGCTTTCGGCCAGGAAATCGCCGAGCCGATCCAGCCGGCGCTCCCACGAGAGGCGCCGCTCATTGATCCAGTGCTCGGCCGCTCGCAACGCCCTTGGATCGATCTGGCAAGTGCGCACCCGCCCGACCTTCTGCGTGCGCACGAGGCCGCTCGCTTCCAGCAGATTGAGGTGCTGGACGACCGCCGACAGCGACATCGCCAACGGCTCGGCCAGCTGGCTCACCGAGGCGGGGCCGCGTGACAGCCGGTCGACCATCTGCCGCCGCGCCGGATCGGCGAGCGCCTGGAACATCAGGTCGAGTTGGGCGGGATCGTGCAGCATCGCGATCAGCCGTTGTTGTAGGGGAAGAACTTGAAGTAGGGCTGCGCCTCCTCGATCACCCTGATGAAGGCGGCGCGTTGCAGCAAGCGGTCGTGATAGCGCTGCACGGCGGGATATTTGTCGCCGAACGGCTCGACCTTGTTGGCGTAGAAGAGCGCCGGAGACGCCGCGCAATCGGCCATGGTGAAGGCATCGCCTACAGCCCATTCCCTGGACTGCATTTCCTGTTCGATGATGGCATAGGAATTGCGCAACTGGCCGCGCGCCTGTTCGACACCGAATGGATCGGTCTTGTCGAGCGGCCGCAACCTGTCGCCGACGATCTTCTGCATCGGCTCCTGCACATAGAAATCATAGAAGCGGTCGGCCTGACGGACCGCCAGCGCCAGGTCGATGTCGGCGGGAACGAGTTCGACCGGTCCCGGATAGTGCGCGGCCAGATATTCCACGACAATGGTCGATTCCAGCACAGTGCGGTCTCGCGCGTCGTCGCGCAGCGCCGGCATCTTGCCGGTCGGCGAAATCTTCAGGAAGGCCGCGCGTGATTGCTCGTCGCCGAGATCGACAATGACCGGCGCAAAAGGCGTGGCGTTCTCGTAAAGCGCGATCAGCGGCTTCCAGCAGAAGGAAGCCAGCGGATGGAAATGCAGCGTCAGGGACATTCTTGTGCTCGTCTGTTTCTGTGGCAACACTGAAGCATTTGCTTAACTATTGCGGTGAACCTCGCTCGTCAAGGCCCACCCGCGAAGTCTCAGCTGGATCGGACGTGCGCGACGATGGCGGCCTCTATGTCAGGCCAGTCATCCGGATGCAGTTCGTGACCGCCGCCTTCGATGCGAAGCAGTTTCGCGCCGGCAACAGCTTGGGTCAGGGCCTCGCCATGCTCGACCGGAAAGATCGGATCCGACGTGCCGTGGATGACCAGAAGCGGCGCCGCTATTTCGGGCAGGCGGCCCTTCCACTGGTTACCGCCCTTGAGCATGAAATGATTGGTGGCGCTCAGGAAGCCGCCGGACCTGCTGTAATCCCGTTCGATGAACGCTCTCATCCCCGCCTCGTCGAACGGATGGGCGGTGCTGGCGATCGCCCGCGCATCCCTGACCATGAAGTCGATGACCTGGCGGCGATCCGTCCAGTCGACTTTGGCTCCATCGGCCGAATGCTCCAGATAGGCGTCGGTCGTTTTCGGCAGATGCGAAGTGTCGGTCCCCACGGGCGAACTGCTGATCACGGTCAGCGAAGCGACGCGCAAGGGGTGCTTGAGCGCGACGAGTTGCGCGATCATGCCGCCCATCGACATGCCCGCGACATGCGCCTTGCCGATGCCGCGGCTGTCGAGAACGGCAATCGCGTCGTCGGCCATGTCGTCGAAAGTGTAGGGCGGCTGTCCCACCGGATATTTGGTCGACCGGCCGGTGTCGCGATTGTCGTAGCGGATCACGTGAAGGCCGGCATTCGCGAGTTTCCGGCAAAACGCCTCGGGCCACCAAAGCATTGAGGCCATAGCGCCCATGATCAACAGCAGCGCGGGGTCCGCCGGATCGCCAAAGGTTTCGGATATGATCTCGGGACGGTCCTCGGTTGTCATTTGCTGGCCTCCTCATCTGCTTGCATTTTGCAATCGGTTGCACGATAATAAAACCGATACGATAATGCAACTGGTTTTGCGCGGAGAACACCGAATGACCCTCGATCGCCGGTCAGGCTGCCCGATCAACCTCTCGCTCGAGGTGTTCGGCGACCGCTGGAGCCTGATCATCCTGCGCGACATGATTTTTGGCGGCAGGCGGCATTTTCGTGAGTTGCTCAACGGGTCGATGGAAGGCATTGCTTCCAACATCCTCGCCGACCGGCTGAAGCGGCTGATGGAACTCGGCATGTTGACCAAGGCCGACGACCCCAGTCACAAGCAGAAGGCGATCTACAGCCTGACCGAGATGGCCATCACACTGGTGCCCATCCTTGCCCATCTCGGCGCCTGGGGCCGCGTCTGGCTGCCGACCAGCGAGGAGCTCTCGATCCGCGCCGAACTCCTTGAAAAGGGCGGGCCGCCAATGTGGGAGAAATTCATGGCCGAGTTGCGCCATGAGCATCTCGGCACCCCCCTCGATACAGCGCCCGGCCCCTCTGTCCGCGCGACGCTGCGGGCCGCCTATGAAGCGGTCGTTGCTAAAAAGGCCCTCAACGCCAGCCCTGCCGGCTGACCAACTATTTTCCCCGTTGAAAGGCCGGCTCTGCTACAAGGGACGAAAATCACACGTGATGGGATTGGATAGACTCTTGGTTGAGAACTCTAGGGACACTGCCCGCGCGCGTGCCGATCTGCGCTTCAAGAAGCAGGAAGAGGCGGCGACGGTCCGGCAGAAAGCCATGGCCGAGTATGTCGCCGAGAGCGACGCCCGCAAGGTCAAGACCGACAAGCTGCGGGCGCTGCGGCTCGCCAAGGAAGCCGAAGAGCTGGCCAACACGCCTGCCGCACCTGCCAAGAAGCCGGCCCGCGCCAAGAAAAAGTAACGTCTCCCCCTCCGCCAATTCCTCGCCCTGAATCGAGCTGTGGTGACGCCACCGGTCAGGCGCCTTCATCCCGCTGCTTCACAGGAAGCAATTTCAACCGAAACCGGGATTGCCTCGCCCGGCTGACCGCCGATGATCGGGCTGTTCAACAGGAGATTGCCATGACCGCGCTGCCGCTCGAAAAAGCCGTCGAGATCATCGATGCCGCCTTCGCCAGGGGCACCGATCTCAAGCTCAAGCCGCTCGGCGTCTCGGTGCTCGACGCCGGCGGGCATCTCGTCGCCTTCCAGCGCCAGGACGGCGCTTCGTTCCTGCGCCCGCAAATGTCGGCCGGCAAGGCCTATGGCGCGCTGGCCATCGGCATGGGCTCACGCAAGGTCGAGGCCTTCGCCAAGGAACGTCCGCATCTGGTTGCCGGCATTTCCGACGTGTCGGGAGGACGCGTGCTGCCGGTCGCCGGCGGCGTGCTGATCCGCGACAAGGCAGGGAGCATCATCGGCGCCGTCGGTATTTCGGGCGATACATCCGACAATGACGAGGCAGCCGCGATTGCCGGCATCGAAGCCGCCGGCTTCACCGCCGATCCAGGCTGAAGCTTCAGTCTAATTCAAATTGATGTCGCGGCTGGCCGACCGCATCGACACCGCGAACCCGGCCAGCACGTCGAACAGCGCGATGATCATCAGCGTGAAGAAGATGGAGTGCGCGGCACCCTTCACCAGCAGGAACTCGACCAGGAAAGCGACGAAGACCAGCATCGACAGAAGATGGTCCATGATCGAGGCCGTAGTCGTGCGCGCCGACTTCACCATTTCGAGGAACAGGAAGATCAGCCCGATCAGCACAATCAGGTCGCCGAGCGTCATCGAGAACACCCCGCCCGACATCATGCGGAACGAGAAGATCTCACTCGCCCACGGATCGTCGCCGCCGCCGAATATTCCGAGCAGGCCGAGATTGTAGAGCACGAAAGGCACGATCAAAAGCGGGACGGCACCGAACATCTGGCGTCTCCATATGGGGGCACCTTCTGTAGAATGCTCCACAGGCACGGCGTCAAGATTTTTCGTGCGCGGCCGCAAACACGGTCGAAGACCGGATGCAACAACCATGTCAGCCGATTGCCCGGCCGACATGGAACAAACGGGAACTGCAAGCTCAGCGCTTGAAATAGCCGGCGCGCACGGCGTCCCAAACGCAAAAAGACCGGCCAGAGGCCGGTCCTTTGTTACTCAAACCCAGGGAAAAGCTGGGCTCAGCTTTCCTTGGGAGTCAGCACCTGGCGACCGCGATACATGCCGGTCTTCAGGTCGATGTGGTGCGGGCGGCGCATTTCGCCGGAATTCTTGTCCTCGACATAGGTCGGGGCCTTGAGGGCGTCGGCCGAGCGGCGCATGCCGCGCTTGGACGGAGAGGTTTTGCGTTTCGGAACGGCCATGGATATGCTCCACTACATGGTCAAAAGCCCCGCCCGCCCTCGTGAAAGGGCCATGTCGGGGCCTAAATCTGAGAAAGTCGGGTGCCTATACACGCCTGACACCGTTTTGGCCAGCGCTGCGGTGAATCTTTTTTGTGCCGGCTAGTCCAGGCAGCCGACATAGGCGCCCGAGCGGCCGGCGCGCCGCTCGATCAGGTTGGCCAGCCGCCTGAGGCCCGGCCCGGGTTTTGCGGGATTGCGGGCGATCGGATTGGGCAGCGTGACGGCGAGAAGGGCCGCCTGCCGTCTGGACAATTGTTTTGCCGGAATGCCGAAATGGTGCTGCGCCGCCGCCTCGATGCCATAGATGCCCGGCCCCCATTCGGCAATGTTGAGATAGATTTCCATGATGCGTCGTTTCGACATCACCGCGTCGAAATAGACGGCCAGCGGCAGCTCGACGACCTTGCGCACCGAGCCCAGCGGCCGCGACCAGAGGAAGAGGTTCTTCACCGTCTGCATGGTGATGGTCGATGCGCCGCGCGTCGCCTCGCCGGCCAGCGCATCGTCGACAACGCCCCTGAGCTCGCCGAGGTCGACGCCGCGGTGGAAACAGAACTGCCCATCCTCCGAC
>NZ_RZSJ01000152.1:0-11394 GCF_003998025.1 Mesorhizobium sp. M8A.F.Ca.ET.021.01.1.1 | reverse complement strand
GAGCAAGGCAGCGACGATGGAAACGAAGACCGACGGCGCTTCGGTCGGAGGCCTGGCATAGACGCCTTCGGCGCCGGAGCCGCGGCGCAGCAGATAGATGCAGAGCAGGCCGATGGCGATTTCGGCGCCGCCGATGAACTGGCTCCTGGCGGAGAAGACGAAATCGGGCACGGCAAGCACATAGGCCTGCCTCGCCAGCACCCAGACGATGGTCGCCACCTGCCAGATGATGAACTGGCGCGGGAAGCGCGCCGAGCGGCCAAAGGCAAGGCCGAGCAGGTAAAGCCCCCACAGGATGGTGATGATGTCGACGGCAAGCCCGCCAAGGAGGAAATAAAAGATCCTGTCCGGCAGGCCGGAGTCGCCGGTCAGCCACCAGGCCGAGGCCAGGCCGTAGACCGACCACGCCATGACGAAGATGAGCCAACCCACCGGGACATAAGACAGGTCGTTGCCTGGGCGCCCGACTGGCGCCTGCCCGCTGCCCGGTTGTTCATTGCTTGATGTCATGTCCGGACGATGCCCCCGCAAAGCCTCCACGTCACTCGACAGGTGGCCGGCGGCGAAGTCAAGCGCGGCCGTCTTGCGGCCTTGCCTGTGCACATCATTCGGGGCGTCGGCACCTCGAAAACGGATGCGGCGTGGGTCTCAAGAAGCGCTGTGTGGCCGGCAAAGCGAATAGACTGCCGTTATGGCTTGGCATTCGGCGCGGGATCGACTAGATGAGCCCCGCGCCTGTTGCTTTGACGGCTCAGGGGCGAAGGGAAGGTGTTTGCTGGTTGGCGGCACCCACGGCGCGGAAATAGCGTGCTGGCTCCCTGAAGGGACTGCATTGTCCCCAACCCGCGCGGCGAAACCGGCCGTCGCGAAAAATGCAAGGACGGAGAGGTGGCCGAGTGGTTGAAGGCGCACGCCTGGAAAGTGTGTTTACGGGAGACCGTAACGCGGGTTCGAATCCCGCTCTCTCCGCCATACCATCAACAAAAACAACAGCTTATAGTGAAATTCAGAATTTACCCGCCAAAGAGCCCATCATGCAGAATGCTATTGATTTAGGCAGCTGCGACGGCATGAGACATCCGGCCGGGGCGCCATTCCCATCATAAAACGATATCTTGGACTCATCGAGATCATGATGCGGAAGCGGCGCCCGTCGGTGGGCTGGTCCGATACGAAGTCAGCGCTCGTCGGCCCTCAGCGGCACCAGCATCGGCGCTCTAGTCCCGATCGCCCGTTTGCGGCCGCCACGGTGGCGCCTTGGGTAATGCGGGCACCTTCTTTCCGACACGAACTTTGTTCCAGTATCCTGCGGCGGGGACGCGATTCCGCATCGCTTCAGCAGCTTCTTTAGGCCGACATCTGGCCTACTGATTCAGTTTCGACAATCGAGATATAGCACTTCAAGGGGCGTACCCGCTTCGAGACGGAGACGGCACGCCAATACGGATTAGTCTTGAATAGTCTGGCGAAAGGCCTGACTTCCGCGCACGGTCGTCGATGTGGGCTATCGCCCTTAAGTCTGACAATGGCATGCGGGTATCGAGTGCACCCCGTGCATAGGCATAATCGGGAAGATAGCCGTTGACGATGAGGCGCCAGTCGAGAGGGACCACGTCACCGACCGCTCGCATCATCTTGACGATCGTCGTCGTGCAGTTCGTCGTGATGGAATTGTAGAATTCTGGCGTCGCGGACAGCGCATTTGCGTCAGAGAGATATTCCAGAAGGAGCGTCCGGGCTGCGTCAGGCGACGCCTTCAGTCGATAGATTTGGACGTCCTCTCCCCGTACATTCGACCTGACGCCGACCACGTCACGCTCGTCGGCCGCGATAATGACCAGGGGATTGCTCTTGAACAGGTCTGCTATGGGCGAAAACTCGCCACCGCGACGCCGCCGTACCTCGATGGACCAAGCAAGATAGTCACCTCCTGCAAAGCCGAAGCTCATGATGACATGGGCGATTTTGGTCCCAGACCAATAAGACATGAAGAGGTCGACGGTCTGGATGCTGGAGAGATCGTACGTCCGCGTTGTCCAGCGTTCGGTGAAATCGGTGTCGCTGCGCCATTCGAAGGCGCGCACGTCTTTTAACGTCAACCGATTTCCGTCGTAGGTGCCGGTTACCTGACGGGCGACATCGGGCGCCCAGTCGGCGTGGGCCAAAGGCTTGATGGTGCTCCACCAAACCAGAACCGCAGCAAACGCAGCCACAAACACTGCGAGGGCCCGGAAGCGGATCCGGCTGAAGAGCGCGATGATGATGGTGAAGCCGAACAAGATGAACAGGATGCAGGCCACTGCCCGTCCGGGCTCCGCGAAAGGCAGGCGGTACCACATGGCAAGGCCGGCCCAGGCGGTCAAGATTGTAACGACTAGTGAAAGGATGATCGCAATTGAGATTCGCGCGACGCCACGCATTCATTCCCCCCTTTTCAGCCGGACGGAACGCAGCGCCGTTCCTGCAGATGCGTATGGTCTGTCCTTCATCGGCTTCAGTACTGCCACTTGGCTTCGCCGAATGGCTATTTCCTGCAATCTTGGATAGTCGGAGAGGAGACACCGCAATTCTTGCCAGCCTTCGCTTTCTGGCTGTTCTGGGAACCTGCGAGAGTGTTGACCTGACGGCCGTAGTTCTCCCTGGTGTTCTGATCGATCACTGCCACGGGTGCCGCGATCACCAGCCCCGCCGCGCTGCCCGCCGCTGCTGCCGCTCCGGTCGTTGCCTGAATGATCGTGTCGCCCAAGCCAACCCTACTGTCGGTGAGATTCTGGCCGCCGGCAATTCGAGCCCCAATCAGTTGGACGGTCTGGGGTGACTCGGCGAACTTGCCATGGTTCAACTTGTCTCCGGATTTGACTTTGGTCAGGTCGATGACCACTACATTGTTTTTCGCGAATTCCTCTTTGTATGGGCTCTGCTCCGGGTTGATTGAACCGAGCCGCGGGATATCGCCCCAGACCCGTTTTGAAATCGCCAGCGCGCGGTCATCCTGCGAAACAAAAAGGGTGAACTGGGGGTGCTGTTTGCCCATGTCGGCAATTTGCGTGCGAAACACGTCGACATCGACGTCAGGGGCAGCCAGCATGACGTTCTTGAATTTCGCCGGCAGGCCGCCGTTGCGGATAGCCATCTGGCGCAAAGATTCCAACGCAAGCCAGTTGCCCATTGAATGAGCGAGGATCGAGACTTCCTTTACGTCTGGATCGCGCGCGAGAAACTGGAACAACAGTTCGAGGCCGTCGCGGGTGTAGTTGGTGCTTTCGCGGTCATATCCATAGGCAAGTGCGCTCCCACGAGAAGGCCAGGTGACCAGGATGGGCACGCTGTCGGTGCCTGTATCGTGGGAGATCTGCGCAAAACGATAAACCGAATCTTCGAATCGGTTATTAAAACCATGGATAAAGACCAAAACACTATGGTCCCGGCTTTTCCTGACAGACGCGTGGAGCCATCCCTTCGCAGTCTGGACGGTCAAATCGTCGGTCTGAACGACCGCGAAATCGGTTGCCGGGTTTGATGGAAGTTTCCTGGGCCACGCGACCTCGCCGACCTTGCGAACCGATGCCGGAGGAATCGACACTGTAATCTCCGCGAACGAGGGGGCCAATCCGCGCTCGCCCGTAAACATCTCAGCCGGATTGGAGGAACGACTGCGGGTCGTCGCCACCAACATCTCCACCTTGCTAGCCGAAGGGGACGTTTCGGCCACTGGCAACAGCACATTCGTCGGACGGGACGCGCACCCCCAGAACAGGGCAGCCAAAGCCGACGCCAACAAAACGCTGCTGACATGCCTGACTTTGGATAGGCTCACAAAACAATTTCCCAAACTCCCCTCCCGTTTCGAAGTTGTCCCCAAGCGAATGCACGGCTCGAAAGCAGCCCCGCTTTGATACTTGATGCAAATGCATGGCGCTCGTAGCATCTGGTATTCTCTGCTGGTTGGCTTCGGACTTATTTCTTTGCGAGTAGGAGTGTAACGACGGTGCGGAAACTGAATCTGTCAGGGCTCGCTCCCGAGCGCTCAGCCCAATAGAGCACCACTCCCGGGCACAGGCTGATTGGCTTGACGCTCGCGCTCATAGCGACGCGCCGGCTCGGCCGGTACCAGGTCTTTCAGCCGTAACAGTCCGGCGTGTGCCAGCACTCGCCCCACCGTCGCTTCGGACACGCCGGTTTGCATAGCAATGTGCTTGCCGGTCAGGCGCTGCCCGCGCAGCGCACAATCGCATCTGCCACCGCGGCTACGGCTCGCCTCGGACTTGTCTTGGGCCGCGAGGAATGGTCGAGCATGCCGGCGCTTCCCCCGATCCGGAAGCGCTCCACCCAGCGCGCCACCACCTTCGCCGTCACCCCGTATGTCTGCGCCGCATCGGCTTTGGAAAGACGGCATTCAACAACGTCGCGGCCATCTCCTCTCGACGCAGCGGCGTCAGACGGGCATTCTTGTGGATGTTCATTCGTCCTTCGAGAACCGACCAGAACATTGCGTTCTCGGGTCGAGAAGGCCGCCCCTGCTACCGGGAGCGAAAACGATCAGCACGGAACCGCCATAGCGAAACTTCGCGATGCTCTTGCTTCCTTACCTCAAATACGCGATCGCGATCTATTTGACCTGCCATCACCGATCCGATCAGAACCGAAATTTGGCGCCGATGATTGGTCCCTGCATTGCCACGTCAAATACAAATCCGTCGTTGTCGTAGTCTACGGCAAGGTAGCGATAGCCCGCTTCCAGCGTGACCGAATCGCTATACCGGTATTGAAGCGTGCCCAGCACCTGCCAATCGATGTCGGCGCCGACACCGAAGCCACCGACATCCGCCTCGCCATGGAGGCCGAATCCGTTGCCGAGAGCAACATTGCCGGCCACACCAATCAGAGGGTCGACCCAAGTCTTGCTACCGCTGGCCTCCCTCGTGGCGAGAGGGCCGGTAACGGTCAAATCCGTATCCAGGTACCAGAGCCGTCCGCCGGCCAGAACGTCCAAGGTCGCGGTGCCATTGTCGACGACCCGATAGGAGCCGCCGAAGGTCCACAGCACCATGTTCATCTTCGCTTCGGCCGAAAGAGCAGCCAACGGGCCGGGCGATGTGCCATCGGCCTCGAGTCCCAGGTATATGAAGTCGGTGAATAGAGCGTAGCGGCCATTGCGCGCCTCACCGGCAAGCATGACCGGCGGGGGAGACCAATCGATGTGGTTGAAAATCTGGCTGAAATCGACATTGACATCCGCCGGCGACAGGCCCCTGACGCCGACCCTGCCGTTCATGCCTGCCATCCAGAAATAGGGCTCTGCCGTGAAGGTCCAGACCGGCGCGGGTGCAGGTGTGGGTTCGGGAGGTGCAAGGTCTGCCGCGATCGCCGGCGCCGCAACCAGCACTGCCGCTATCCCCGCCAAAGCCGGCACGAGAGCTCGGATGATTCCCATATCGAAGTCCCCTCTAAAATCCGTCTTTTACTTCTTGTCCGATGCGAACGTCTTGCGCCGCAGTGACAACATATACGTATTCGCGCGGCTCAGCTAATGGATATCGGCTTCCGGTCGTTCTTCATTCGTAGCGGTCCATTGCTCGTGGCTGTCACGGACAGTGTTGAGCCTACTTCGGGAACAGCAGGGTAATTCCCGTGCGGAAGCCGAAGCCGTCGGGTCCGCTGTCGGGACTTTTAGCCCAGTAGGCAATCGGCGCAAGGGGATAAGCGGTAGCGTACGGCATGGCCGGTTCATACCGCGGGATATAGATCGTGTCCGTACTCGCGGACCGGATAACGACATTGTTGTTCTCTTCGACAACCGTGACCTTGTCGTCGGCCCTTGGCCTCCGCCTTGTCGCGCAACTGCTGAATCGCGACCAGTACGTCTTTTTGCTGATACGTTAACGCGTCGCCAAACGTCTGGGTCCAATCCAGATCGTCACTCATCATTTTAATGATCTCGGGATAGTTGAGCAGCGAGATTACACTGCTGTCCCAGCTTTCTTTGGGTTTCAGGTCCGATTTCTTGGCCACCTGATCCAGGAACCGGCTCGCCTCTACAATCTGCAGCCGGTACAGCGACGCCTCACAAATAAGTGCGACAAGTTCATCGGGGTAGAGTGCGATGCGCGCTACCAGGATTTCAAGTTCATCCTCGTCAAGCGGTTCGGGAGATTGGGCGCCCGTGCCGCTATCCGCGGCGACTGTCTTATTCTGGGCGGCCGCGAAGGAGGCGGGACTGGAGCAGACGAGAAGCGCAATAGCGGCCACAATGCCGGCGCCGGCGCGCCAGCGCGGAAACTTGCGTTCCATTATCGTCCTCCAAGCGATTTCAGGGTGGCTGCCAGCGAGTCGTGCTGCCAGTCCCGGCAAATACCTTCTGCCTTGGCACGATGCTGGAGCATTCCCCTCTTATGGGGAAGGTAGTTAACTGTATGCTACGTGCAGACTGGGCAGCTCGTGCCAGTGGATCAGTCGACGTGAAGCCGGCTTTCCTCAGCAACCGCTTGGTACGCGAGGCGTAAGCTGCGCGACCCCAGCGGCATTCAACGGTCTTGTGCCAGCCTCATCAAGGAGCTTCGGCGCCAGGCGGGGAACTCTCCCTGCGCGGCTTTTGACACTTAACGTGCTGGTGCGCGACCTTGTTTGCTTTCACGACAATCGACGCCTGTATGATCCCGTAAGATACATGCAGTACCTAGTTTCTCGATGCATGGTGCCGTAGCGTCAAACACACGTCAAAACTCGGAGTGCCAGCTATGAACATATCGCGTCGCGCCGTCTCGCTTGGCGGCTTAGGTCTGCTTGCTGCAACTTCGCAGAGGCCCACGAGTGGCCACGCAGAGGGTCTGGTTGGAGATCTGATGGAAGGATCGGATGATTTCGGCCTCGCGGTCGAGGCTTACACTTACGGCTATCCGCTGGTCACGATGGAGATGACTCGCCGGGTTATAACAAATGTTGCCAAACCCAAGGGAACCAAGGCTCCGATGGGGAATCTTATCAAGGTGCGCGAATATCCTAATGCACAGTTCCGGGATGTGACAGCTCCCAACGCCGACACGCTGTACACCACGGCCTTCTTGGACGTCGGCAAGGAGCCTTGGGTCGTCAGCCTGCCGGACTTGCAGGACCGCTACGCCTTGTTCCCCATGCTCGACGGCTGGACGACGGTCTTCGACGTGCCGGGAAAGCGGACCACCGGAACAGGCGCGCAGACCTTTGCCGTTACCGGCCCTGGCTGGGAAGGCACGCTGCCGGACGGGGTCAAGCAGTACAAATCGCCGACCAGCATCGTCTGGCTGCTCGGCCGCATCTATTGCACAGGCACGCCCGAGGACTATGCGGCAGTTCACAAGGTGCAGGACGAGGTAAAGCTCTATCCGCTGAGCGCGCACGGCAAGGAATGGACGCCGCCTCCCGGCAAGGTCGACCAGTCGATCGACATGAAAACGGCGGTCCGCGATCAAGTCAACAAGATGGATGCGGTCGAGTATTTCACGCTGCTCGCCGAACTGATGAAGACCAATCCGCCGACGGAGGCTGACGCACCGATGGTGGAAAAAATGGCACAAATCGGCATCGTGCCGGGGCAGGATTTCGACAAGACGAAGTTCAATCCTGCCTTCGTCACGCGCGTCCCGCAGATCGCCTTCGACCGCATCATGCTGCACTTCAAGTTCAGTGACGGCGACGTGAAGCAAATCAATGGCTGGGGCTTCACAACCAAGACCGGTATCTACGGCACGAACTATATCCAGCGCGCGCTCGTGACCGCCATTGGCCTTGGCGCCAATCGTCCGCAGGACGCGATCTATCCGACCTCCATGACGTCGCATGGCGACTTGATCAACAGGGCCTATTCGGGTTCGGACAAATACGTCCTGACCTTCAAGAAGGGTCTAACCCCTCCGGTAACAGGCTTCTGGTCAGTGACTATGTACGACGCGGATTACTTCTTCGTCGACAACCCGCTCAACCGTTATTCTATCAGCGCCCGCCAGCCGCTGAAAGCCAATGACGATGGTTCCATTGACATCCTGATCCAGAACGAGAGCCCTGGAGCAGACAAGGAGGCCAACTGGCTGCCTGCGCCCAAGGGCAAGTTCGTCCTGATGATGCGGACCTACTGGCCAAACGAGAGCGACCCTTCGATCATTGACGGTTCGTGGACCATCCCGCCTGTTAAGAAGGTGAGCTGAGTGACGTGGCGAGGCTGAGGGGGGGTAGACTGTGCCCCCGAGGCCTCCTTAAACCGCTTGGCCGGCTTGACCGTGGCGCGGGAACACTCCATGTCCTCAACGATCTGGTTCCAACTTTGCCCAGCGCATAGCATGTCATGATCGCCCTGTTCCGCTCTCATGACCGGCGCTTCAGTCGCAAGCTCCATCCCGCCTGCATCGACCTAAGACAAGCGAATGATTGCGGGGCGGCGTTCGAGAAACACACCCATCGACAAAAGTGTGGACCATACCCAGCATTGACGGTGTACTGTCTATCCGGGGTCGGTCCCCTTAGGCTGGTCGGCATGCGAAGAGGGGGTTGCCGATGTCAATGAAGTCCGAATGGGCCATTCGGCTGGCGGCTACGCTCGCCTCAGGCTTGCTCGTCTGCAGTGCCGCTTGGGCCGAGGATACCCAGGATCTCGCCAAGAAGCTGTCTAACCCGATCGCCTCGCTGATCAGCGTGCCGTTCCAATTCAATTGGGACCAGGGCTATGGTCCCAACGATGGCGACAAGGGCTATGTCAACATCCAGCCGGTCATTCCGTTCTCGCTCAACGACGATTGGAACGTCATCTCCCGCACCATCCTGCCCGTCGCCTACCAGCACGATATTGCCGGGCCTTCCGGCAATCAGTTCGGGCTCGGCGACATCAGCCAGAGCCTGTTCTTCTCGCCCAAGAAGCCGACCGCAAATGGGATCATCTGGGGTGTCGGCCCGGTGTTCCTCTTTCCGACGGCGACCGACGAATTGCTTGGTGGACAAAAATGGGGAGCTGGTCCGACAGCCGTCGTGTTGAAACAAAAGGACGGATGGACGGTGGGTATGTTGGCGAACCACATCTGGTCGTTTGCCGGCGACGGCGACCGCAGCGACATCAACGCCACCTACTTGCAGCCTTTCGTCTCCTACACGACGAAGGACGCTTGGACGTTCAGCTTGAACACCGAGAGCACCTACAATTGGGAGGCGCAGCAATGGTCGGTCCCGATCAACTTCCAAGTCTCGAAGCTGGTGGTGATGGACAAGCAGCCGATCAGCCTGTTCGCCGGTGTGCGCTACTGGGCGGAAAGCCCCGACAATGGGCCAGATGGTTTCGGCTTCCGCACGGGTATTACACTACTGTTTCCAAATAAATAGGCCGGGCAGTGCTTCGGCCGGGGCGCAGGCCGGTCCTGCGTCCGCTTGTCGTGTGAGGGTAGCAGCGATCTGGCTGAGGCTCTGCCCGGCTGCCTTCAGCGGATGGACTCTCGCTCCTGGCCGAGCGCGAACGAGCTTCCGTTTAGGGTCGAACTCGGTAGTCCAGGTGATTGGGTTTTGACCCCAAACGCCATCCGATTTGGTCGCCCGCAACGGTCCAGCGTTCGCCTGACCTGCATAGACGTCCATTTCCCACCTCGGGGCGGAGTCATCTGCGTTTGGGCAGCCACATAGAGCAACGTCCGCATGAAGCCCATTCAACTTGTTTCTGTTTCATTCTGTTCTCCAATTGCTGCGTTCCGTTTGGAATTCTCGACTGGGGTTCTCAGCGGTGCCGACATGGAGTGGCCGCCATCTCATTCTGATCCGGGAAATCCGCAGGACGACCGAGACGCGACATCGCCATGACCAAGATCGCTCCGATCCTCGAGGGCTCGCGACGTTTCTCGCCAATCAACGCGACGCTTAACCCGAGTTCGGAACCAGTTCCAGTTATCCGATCTAGACCACAAAGCCGGCAAGTCGTGTGATGAGCCAGCCTGCAGCCATTGTGCCGATCAGATAGGCGGCAGTGCTCCGCGCAGCTACAATCGGAATGGTGATCAGGGTGGTAACAATTCTGAAGGCGATTAGTACCGCCGCTACAAAAAGCATTTGCCCTGCTTCGACGCCCAGATTGAAGGTGAGAAGAGCAAGCGGCACATCCACCTGTGGAAGTCCGATCTCCTTGAGCGCACCAGCAAAGCCAAAGCCATGAAGAAGACCGAAAGCGAAGGCCACCATCCAGGGATAGGTCTCGGACAGCCGCCTTTCTGCTGGCTTGATCTTGGTGAGTTCGCTGGCCACGAAGGCAATGCTAAGCGCAATGGTGGCTTCCACGGGTTTCTGCGGTAGGCTGAAGTAACCCAAAGCCGCCCCTGCAAGCGTGATACTGTGGGCAATCGTAAAGGCAGTAATTGTCTTCACGAGCGTCCATCGATTGTGGATCAGCAGCATGAGAGCCAGCACGAATAGAAGGTGGTCGATGCCGGACAGGATGTGATCAACACCCAACCGGAAATAGGTTTCCGCCACCTCAAAGCTGGCCTGAGCGCCCTTGATGACAGTGCTCGGCATATCTGGTTTGAGGCGGGCAATCTCCGTCGTCCCATCGCGGTAGGTAATATGGATCAGCGCGTCGGTCAGGGTTGAGCGCAAGCCGTCGATGGTGATCTCACGGCCCTTCAGACCGCCGTCGCATGCGGCGGTCCATCGCTCAATGTAGGCACCGCCATCGATGGATCTCGTCGGCTCGTTCTCCGCCCTGCATGTTTCCGGCAAACGCGCGTAGAGGCTGAGCCGCCTGTCGCCCAGGGCCGGCACTTTCCATACCGCCACAAATACATCGGGTTCCGTCTCCCGCATCTCGAGATAAGCGGGGCGCATCTCGTGTGCTGCTGCGGGTGCGGATTGGAACAGCTGCAGAAGAACCGTCAATAGCGCTGCGAAGCGAATCATCGGATGGCGCTCGTTTTTGCGGGGTACTCGATCACTACCGCATATCGCTTCAGCAATTCCTCAAGTCGGCGCTCTTCGAATTCCTTGCGCTTGTCATTCGCCCACTCGCGCACCACGTCATCGCGCACCTCGTTGAGCGCGGGCAAGCGGCCCGGTCTACGCTCTGACAGCTTGATCAAATGAAGTCCGAAACTTGATGTGACGGGACCCGTCCACTGGCCTAGCGTTGCCTTGTCGAGCGCTTCGGCGAAATCCGTCCCAAAAGTCTGGCCTATCGATGATTTGCCTGTCAGGGGCAGCTCCACGGGAAGCAACGACACGTCACCCAACATCGTCGGATCGGTCGCGGGATTTGTCGCCAATGTCTTCAATATGGAGGCCGCGTCCTGCCCGGTCTTGTCGCCGTGCTGGTCCGGGTTGAGGAAAACCTGTTGGAAGGCCAGCATCGGTTCGATCTCGAATACGGTGGGGTGAGCCTTCAGATAGGCATCAAGC
>NZ_RZSJ01000151.1:0-11427 GCF_003998025.1 Mesorhizobium sp. M8A.F.Ca.ET.021.01.1.1 | reverse complement strand
ATCTATGTGTTCGCGTCGATCCGGCGCGGGGTGACGCCGGAGATCAACGCCATCGCGACGATCGTGCTCGTCGCTTCCGTCCTGCTCGTGGTGCTTGCCCAATGGCAGCTGCGCCAGCGCAAGCCATCCAACTGAAAGCTGCTGCTCCATGATCCTCAAAGACCGCATCGCCGTGGTGACAGGCGCCGGATCCGGCATCGGGCGTGCCGGCGCCATGATCATGGGCAGGGAAGGTGCGGTGGTCGTCATCGCCGACCGGGATGCGGCCGCCGGCGAGGCAACAGCCTCAGGCATCCGCGCAGTGGGCGGCCGGGCCGAGGCCATCGCCACCGATGTCGGGGAGGACGTGGCTGTCGAGCACCTGATAACCGGCACGCTCGAGAAGCATGGGCGCATCGACATCCTGCACAATCATGCCGGCATCCAGGTCGGCGGCACGCTGACCGAGGTCGAGACCGCCGGCATGGACGCCTCGTGGCGGGTCAATGTGCGGGCGCAGTTTCTCGCGGCAAGGATCGTCATGCCGTCGATGATTGCGCAAGGCGGCGGCGTCATCCTCAACACGGCTTCGAATTCGGGTGTCTTCTATGACCGCGAGATGATCGCCTACGCGACATCGAAACATGCCGTGGTGGCGATGACCAGGCAGATGTCGCTCGACTATGCCCGGCACAATGTGCGTGTCAACGCGCTCTGCCCGGGCTGGGTCGACACGCCCTTCAACGAACCGTTCATCGCCCAGATGGGCGGACGCGAGGCGATCGAAACCTATGTCCGCACCAAGATCCCGATGGGGCGCTGGGCCGTGGCCGAAGAGATCGCCGAGGCGATCCTGTTCCTCGTCTCGGACCGCTCGTCCTTCATGACCGGGCAGGCGCTGGTGATCGATGGCGGCGAAAGTATCGGCTGACACCGACGCTTTCATCTATCGACCTTCCCATTTCAGCCCCCTTTTTGCTGCGGTTTGCGTGGCGTCGGACGGCACAGGACTATGGTCTGGTTGTCATGGGACTTCAGTGCCATGGCAGGACCAGAGCGGCAATTTCTGTGACTTTTCAACTCGTTACAGCTTGGTAACGGCGTCCGCTCTCGGATTGCGACCGAGTTTGTCTAAAGTTTACCGGGTATAATTAGCGATTTCTCATACCCAGATGGTTCAGCGGTGGGCGAGTAGGCGATTCCCAAGGAGATTAACATGACAAACCGGAAAACTCTGTTCGCGGCGCTGGCCGCATTGGCGCTTCTGGCGTCTCCGGCGCTCGCCGGCAATGGCGGCAATGGCAATGGCGGAGGTAACGGCGGCGGCAACGGGAATGGCGGTGGCAATGGCAACGGCGGCACCCACGGTAATAGCAACGGCAACAGCGGTGCTTCGCATGGCAAGTCGTCGTCGGCACCGGGACATGCAGCCAAGACGGAAACCGACACAACCACCGACACCACGGTCGATACGACCACAACAGTCTCGTCCGTACCGAAGGACAAGAACATTCACGCCAAACTCGGCCGGCTGAACTCGCTGCAGCGCAACATCAACGCCTACATGAATTCCAAGAGCAAGAAGTTCGCCGGCATTCAGGCCTTCGTGACGCAATCGGCGACGGCCAAGAATGCGCAAGCAGCGGCCGCTGCCGCCGCCGCCACGGCCGCCGCCGCCCAAGCCCAGCTAGATGACCTGAATTCGCAGCTGAGCGCGCTGACGTCGCTGACGCCGGATCAGATCGCCGCCATGACGCCCGAAGAACAGGCGGCCTTGCCTGGCCAGATAGCGGCCCTGCAGGCAGATGTCACCGCACAGGAGGCCGTGGTGGCCGCCGACAATGCGGCGGCCGACCAGGCCGAGGCCGACGCTGCCGCGGCAGCGGTCGGCACGGATCCGGCGGCGCTCGACGCGGCACTGGCGGATATGGCCAACAAGCCCGTCGACGCCGATGTCACGGCCTGGGCCCAAGGCGTCCTTGCCGACAAGATCGATCAGATGGCGGCCAAGCTTCAGGCGGGAACGACGCCGTAGCGGATCGTCCCTGAAAAAGGCGGTAGCCAGTCGAAGAAGATGCCGCTGGGCTTTGCCCGGCGGCATTGCTTTTCCTGCTCGCACGTCCTGGTCGTAGCGATCGAGGCATAAGGATAGGGCGCGCGGTGTTGCCGCGCGCCATTCTTCATACGTGTTTGCGGCCGCCGGTCTCGCGAAACCAGCTGTCGGGATAGGGATACCACCAGTCCTGGATGGCCGGTCTGTGATCGATGATGACCATCTTCGAGCGGCGGAAGGCGTCGAGCCCCTGGCGCCCGAGTTCGCGGCCAAGGCCGGAAGCCTTCCAGCCGCCGAAGGGCAGGGCGTCATTGTCGATCAGCGGGTTGTTGACCCAGACCATGCCGGCCTCGAGCCGTTCGGCCGCCTCATGCGCTTCGGCCAGATCCGTCGTGAACACCGAAGCGCCGAGCCCGAACGGGCTGTCATTGGCAAGCCGGATCGCCTCGTCGAAATCCCTAACCCGGCAGATGGCGGCGACCGGGCCGAAACACTCCTCGCGCACGATCGCCATGTCTGGGGTGACGCCAGTCAGGATGGTCGGCTCGTAGAACCAGCCGGTGTTGTGCTCCGGCGGGATGCGGCCGCCGGTAATGGCCGTGGCGCCGTTGCAGATGGCATCGTCGACCAGCCGCATGACCTTGGCCCGTGCTGCCTCGCTGACCAGCGGGCCGATCTCGGTTCTGTCCATGCCGTTGCCGATGCGCAGCGCCCGTGTCTTCTCGGCAAACAGTTCGACAAAGCGATCGTGGACCGAATCGACGACGAAGAATCGCTCGGCCGACGTGCAGACCTGGCCTGTGAGGTGGAAGGCGGCTGTGACGGAGCCAGCCGCCGCCACGTCGAGCGGCGCGTGCTGGCTGATGATCAGCGGATCGCTGCCGCCGGCCTCGATGACGCAAGGCTTCATGCGTTCCGCGCAGGCCACGGCCACCGCCTTGCCGGCCGCGACCGAGCCGGTGAAAGCGACCGCATGGGTGCGATCGGCAGTGATCAGTGCCTGCGCGGTGGCCGCGCCACCAGGCAAGCAGGAGACGAGGCCCTCGGGCAGCGACCGGAATACGGTCATGTAGTCCAGCGTCGAGAGCGTCGTCGCTTCCGCCGGCTTGATGACGCAGGCGTTGCCGGCGGCGAGCGAGGCCGCGACGGTCCAGCACATCAGCAGGATCGGAAAGTTGTAGGGCATGATGTGGACGGAGACACCATAGGGCTCGTAGCGCGCATACTGGAACGAGCCGGCCTGCGTCGTGCCGGCGATCTTGCCGGCATCGTCGCGCGCCATCTCGGCATAGTAGCGGAAGATCGGCGCGCAATTGGCGATCTCGCCGATGGCTTCGGGATAGGGCTTGCCCATCTCGCGCACCATCAGTTCGGCGCAGCGCGTGAAGTCCGCCGCCTCGATGGCGTTGGCGACGGCGTGCAGATGCTTTGCCCGGCTCTTGGCGTCGAGCTTTTTCCAGGCAAGCTGCGCCTTGGTCGCGGCGGTGAGCACGGTGTCGACCTCGCCGTCGCTGGCCGCCGCGATCGCGCCGACGGTTTCCAGCGTCGCCGGATCGATTACCGGCCTGTTCGCGCCGGTCATTGGCCGGTAGTCCGGATTGACGAAGAAAATCGGCCGGCCGGGGGAGAAATGCATGGACATCCTCTCGGATCCGCTCAACGGATCATGTAGACCTTCTTGATCGTCTCATGGACGGTGCAGACGCCTTTCCAGTCCTGCGGGAAGAAGGCCGCCGTGTCCGGCTCGATCTCGATGACCTCGCCGGACTCATGCACGTAGGTGCAGCGCCCCTCCAGGAAGTGGCAGAACTCGTCGCGGGTGACGTGGCAGTGCCACTTGCCTGGCGTGCAGACCCAGAGGCCGCATTCCGAACGGCCTTCCGGCCCCTTGTGGAGCAGCTTGCCCGACGTATGGGATTGCCCCTCGATCATTGTCGGGATGACGCCCCAGTCGACGAGGTCCGTGATGGCAAGCGGCGATTGCATGATCGGCGTGGTCATAGGATTTTCCTGGTAAAGTGCTCACCGGCACATGAAGGCCTTGGTCAGCGTTTGCGTGATGATGGAGATGCCGGTCCAGCCGGCGGGAAAGAAGACGAGCGTGCCGGCTCCGACCGGGATGTCCTCGCCATTCTCCCTGACATAGCTGCCGCGCCCCGACAGGAAATGGCAGAACTCGTCGGCGGCGAAGCTGACCTTGCGGGTGCCCGGCGTGCACGACCACAGGCCGCATTCGCTCGACCCGTCCGGATTCCTGGAGAGGATCGTGCCTGAGGCCCGCGGCGCGCCGGCGAGCGTGTTGGCGCCCGCGCCCCAATCTTCCAGCTCCACGGTCGAGGCCTCAGGCCAATGCGGTGTCGGCATGTCTTGCTCCTCTGCGGCTTATTCTTGCTCAGGCCAGCATGTAGACGTTGCGCATGGTCTCATGCACGGTGCATTTGCCCGTCCAGCCGGCGGGAAACATGACCACGCTTCCCCTGGAGATTTCTATCACCTCGCCGACATCCGACCGGTAGGTCGCGCGGCCGGCGACGAAGTGGCACAGTTCGTCGCGCGGAATCGAGAGCCGCCAGCGGCCCGGTGTGCAGACCCATATTCCGGATTCCGGCTGGTTGTTCGGCCCTTTGTGCACGAGCTTGCCGGTGGAGTGGGAGACGCCCGACAGGGCATCGGGCTGGACGCCCCAGTCGACGAGGTCGGTGCGGGTCGAGGCCTGGTGGAGGTGCGGGGCGGAGGAAGTCATGCTGATGCTCCTGCGCGCCGCCTGAGAAGCTCGTGCTCTACGGCGCCCCCCTCTGTCCTGCCGGACATCTCCCCCACGAGGGGGGAGATCGGCAACTTCGGCCTCGGCGTTTCGTCATCGACGTCGAAAATTGGCGAAGGCAGTCGCGACATCCAATCTCCCCCCTCGTGGGGGAGATGTCCGGCAGGCCAGAGGGGGGCGCCTTGGCTCGGCGTGTCAAACATCGCAATCACAGCAACACCTCCAGCAAACCCGCAGCCTTCTCAGGTCCATTCTGCACGTGCATCTGTGCCGATGTCTGCGCCAGCTTCGCCTTCATTTTCGGATCGGTCAGGCAGGCTTCGATCTTCGCGATCAACTCCGCGTCCGTCCAATCGTAGCGCGGCATGCCGAAGCCATGGCCGGTTTCCTGGACCCGGGTGGCGTTGTCGTGGCCGTCCCAGACATAGGGCATGATGATCGCGGGCTTGCCGAAATAGAGGCACTCGGTGAAGGAGTTGTTGCCGCCATGGTGGATCACGGCATCGACCTGCGGGATCACCGAAGGCTGCGGGAACCAGCTGTCGACGATGACGTTGCCGGGCACGTCGGTGTACTGATCCCTGTAGCCGCCGACATTGACCAGCGCGCGGTAGCGGGTCTTGCCCAGCGTCGCGATGATCCGCTTCAGCAAGTCGACATCGCCGGCCCCCAGGCTGCCGAAGGAGACGTAGAGCAGCGGCCCGTCGTTGTTTTTGGCGAAGGCCGGGACGGGATAGGGCTTTTCCTGCCGCACGCAGCCTTCCAAATACTGGAATTTTGCCGGATCGAGCGGATGGCGGCGCTTGAATTTCGCGGCTTCGGGATAAAGCAGCAGGTTCAAATAGGGCGAAGCCTCGAAGAACTGGCCGATCGGATAGGGCGCCTCATCATTGGCGCCGAGGAACGCGTTGAAGTCATCATGGATCGGCTTGATCACGGCATTGAAGTGATCGCGGTAGCGCTGGTGTCCGGCATGGTCGTTTTCGCCGCAGCCGGAGAGATGCGGTGGGATGCCCTCGTCCTCGATCTCGTTTTCGGAACAGGAGATGACGCGCACCCACGGCTTGCCGAACTGCTTGATCGCCGGGAACAGGATGACGTTGTCGACGCAGATCACATCAGGCTTGATGGCGGAAAGCACGCGCGGCAGGTCCTTCTGCGCCCACTTGGCGCTGTCGACGATCGCCGTCCAGCAATCCTTGACGTAATTGTCGACCTGGTCGTAGGGCGACTTGCGGAAGTTGGGGATGTGGCCGTTGATGAAGTCCTCCCAGAACTTGGCCATCTGCTCGGGCGGCATCGGTTCGGAAAGGTTCACCGGATGCGCCTCGAAGCCATAGCCCTTGTAGACATCGACGAAGCCCGGGTCGGACAGGAACACCGCTTTGTGTCCGCGCGCCTCCACGGCTTGAGCGATGCCGACGGAATTGAGCGCCGGGCCGTAGGCGGCTTCGGGAAAAAACGCGATCGTCTTCTGCGCCATCAGGCTTCTCCTTCACTCTGCGAAAATTCTGACGTCGGCGGCATCCCAGCCGAGTTCGACCTGGTCGCCCAATGCGACCGGCCGCCGGTCGGCTGCGTCGGCGGTTACACGCACGAGGAACGGCTTCGGCGACAGCGGCGTGCGGACATGCAGCTGCAGGTCGAGCCCCTGATAGGCCAGCACCTCGACCACGCCCGTGGTGCGGTTGGCTGTTTCCGGTGACGGGAACAGCCGGATGCGCTCGGGCCGCACGGACGCCACTGCAGCTGAGCCTGATGTAAGCGAACCAGGAACCTTGCCGGCGATGCCTGCGCCATTCGCGGCCACCACGCCATCGGATGACGCCTTGCCGGGGATAAAATTCATCACGCCGATAAAGTCGGCGACGAAGCGGTCGGCCGGATGCTCGTAGATCGCGTGCGGGGAGTCGCACTGCAAGAGCTTGCCGTCCTTCAGCACGGCCATGCGGTCGGCCATGACAAGCGATTCTTCCTGGTCGTGGGTGACGATGACGAAGGTGATGCCGACCTCGTGCTGCAGGCGCTTCAGTTCAAGCTGCATGGCGCCGCGCAGCTTCTTGTCGAGCGCGCCGAGCGGCTCGTCGAGCAGCAGCAAGCGCGGGCGCTTGACCAAGGCGCGGGCGAGCGCCACGCGCTGCTTCTGACCGCCCGATAGTTGCTCCGGCTTGCGGTCGGCGAAGGGCACGAGTTCGGTGGTCGCCAGGATGGCGTCGACGCGCGCGCGGATTTCTTTAGCCGGCAAGCGCTCCATCTCCAGCCCATAGGAGACATTGGCCCGCACGCTCATATGCGGGAACAGCGCGTAGGACTGGAACATCAGATTGACCGGCCGCTTGTTGGGCGGCGTCCTGGCGATGTCCTTGCCGTCGAGCAGGATGCGCCCGTCGCTCGGCGTCTCGAAGCCGGCCAGCATGCGCAAGAGCGTGGTCTTGCCGCAGCCCGATGGCCCGAGGAGCGCGAAGAACTCGTTCTCGCGGATATCCAGCGAGATGCCGTCGACGGCGGCGACGCGGCCGAAATTCTTCGACACGTGATCGATGGCCAGCAGCGTGCGCGGTTCGCTCATTGGCCTGTTATTCCCCGGTTGAGCCGCTGCGACAGGGTCAGCGCGGTGACCGAGACCGCCATGACGATGGTGGCCAGGGCGTTGATCTCGGGTGTGATGCCGAAGCGGATCATGGCGTAGATCTGCATCGGCAGCGTGGTCGAGGCGCGGCCCGCGCCTGCGGTGAAGAAGGCGATGATGAACTCGTCGACCGAGAGCGTGAAGGCGAGCAGTGCGCCGGCAATCACGGCCGGCGCGATCACCGGCAAGGTGATCCGCCGGAAGGTGGTGATGGCGGAGGCGCCGAGATCGGTGGAAGCCTCGACGATCGACCAGTCGAAACTCTTCAGCCGGGCACGCACCACGGAGCAGACGAAGGCGAGGTTGAACACGACATGGGCGAGAATGATGGTGTGCAGGCCCATGGTGAGGTTGAGCATCGAAAAGAACGACAGGAGCGCGATTGCCAGCACGATGTCGGGAATGATCATCGGCGCGAAGATCAGCGCCTCGAGCCCCTTGCCATATTGCCGGCGCATCTCGACGCCGATCGCCAGCAGCGTGCCGAGCAAGGTGGCGATTGCGGTGGAGACCAGTGCGACGATCAGCGTGTTCAAGGCGGCGGACAGGATGGCGGAATTGCCGGCCAGCGAGACGTACCATTTCAGCGAAAAGCCCGACCATGCCGTAGGCAGCCCGCCTTCGTTGAAGGACAGCGCCACCAGCACGGCGATCGGGATGTAGAGGAAGGCGAAGACGAGACTCAACACGAGCCAAAGCATGTGCCGTGTGGCTGGTGAGCGTTCAGCCATTCGCGTTGCCCTCGGCTTCCGCGGTACGGCCAGAGGCGCGATTGGCGGCGATCGCTTGCGCCATCAGCACCAGCAGCATGATGGCGATCAGCGCCATCGCCAGGGCCGCACCGAAAGGCCAGTCATTGGCGGTCAGGAACTGGTCGTAGACAAGGTTGCCGATCATCTGGAAGCGGCCGCCGCCGAGCAGCGCCGGGGTGACGAAATTGCCGATCGACAGCACGAAGACGAAGACGGCGCCGGCGGCGATGCCGGGCACGGTCAGCGGCAGGATGACACGGCGAAACGTCGTCATCGCCGAAGCGCCGAGATCGCGCGAGGCTTCGGCCAGTTCCGGGTTGAGCCGCGACAAAGGCGCGTAGCAGGCGAGGATGACGAAGGGCAGATAGTTGTAGACCAGGCCGGCGATGACCGCGCCTTCGGTGTAGAGCATCGAGGGCGGTTCACCGGTGTAGCCCACCCAGCGCAGGAGCTGGGTGACAAGCCCTTCGCGGTTGAGCAGCACGATCCAGGCATAGGTGCGGATCAGGTAGTTGGACCAGAACGGCAGCACGGCGAAGAACAGGAACACCGGCTGCCAGCGGCGCGGGGCGGCCGCGATGGCATAGGCGGCGGCATAGCCGATCACCACCGCGATCAGCGTGGCGATGCCGGCAATGCGCGCCGAGTTCAGGAAAATGCCGGCATAGAGCGGGTCGAAGACCTGCCCGAAATTCTCTAGCGTGAAGGTGTAGTCGATGCCGCCATAGATGCCGCGCCGGAAGAAGGCGAGCGCCAGCACCAGCGCGCACGGCACAACCATCAGCGCGGTCAACCAGACCAGCGCCGGGGCCATCAGCAAGGAGGAGCGGGATGGTCGTATCACGCCGCGCCCTCGCTGGCAGCAGGCGAGTTCCCCCTCACCCGGATTGCCAACCGAATTGCGAAGGGCAATTCGGGACAATCCGACCTCTCCCCGAGGGGAGAGGAGCGCGCCAGAGCTGGCTCCAGCCTCTTCTCCCCGCCGGGGAGAAGGTGGCCGCGAAGCGGCCGGATGAGGGGGCGCTGCGCTGGAGATTGGCGAAGGCCCGCGAGCCAGCCGATCTCCCCGCTTGAGGGGGAGATGGCCGGCAGCTCAAAGGGGGGCGTGAAGGAACGCAAGCGTGATTCCAGCAATCGATCTTACTGCGCGGCCTTGATCTCGCTGACGATCTTGGAATAGTCGCGCTGGGCTTCGCCGACGTCACGCAACTGCTCGAACTTGACGAGGTCGGCCACCGGCATCGCCATGTTGGGGAATTTTGCCAGGAAATCGGCCGGCAGGCTTTCCATCGCCGGCTTGTTCGGAACCTTGTAGTCGATATTCTGGGCCGCCCAGGCGTGGTTCTTGGCATCGAGCATGAAGTTGATGAACTGGAACGCGGCATCCTTGTGCTCGGAGGCCTTCATCACCACCATCGTGTCGACCCAGAGATCCGAACCTTCCTTGGGAATGATGTATTTGATCTCCGGCTTGTCGGCGATGCCGTAATTGCACCAGCCGTCCCAGGCCTGGACCATCAGCGCTTCTCCGGAAACCAGTTTCGAATAGAAGGTGGTGTCGTCATAGGCGAGCAGGGTTTTCTTGGCCGAGATCAAGAGGTTCTTGACCTCGGCCATCTTGGCCGGATCTGTCTCGTTGACGGAGAAACCCTTGTCGAGCTGCCCGGCGGCGAGCAGCCAGCGATCAGTCGCCAGCATGGTGGTCTTGCCCTTCAGCTCATCCGACGGCGCCAGCAGGTCGCTCCAGCTCGTGGGCGCCGTCTTGACCAGGTCCGAGCGGTAGCAGAGGCCGGTCGTGCCCCAGGTGTAGGGCACGGAGAAAGTGTTGCCGACATCGTGCGGCAGCTTGGTCGCTTCGGGATAGAGGTTGGCGAGATTGGGGATCTTGGCGTGGTCCATCGGCTCGGTCAGGCCGAGCTTGTTCAGAACCTCGGCGAAGGGCGAGGAGACGAAAACCACGTCATAGCCCTTGCCGCCGGCGGCAATCAGCTTGCCCATGATCTCTTCATTGGTGGCGTGCACCACGACTTCGCCGGAAACGCCCGTCGCGGTCTTGAAAGACGCCATGGCGTCGGGCGCCATGTAGCCGTCCCAATTGGAAATGACGAGGTCGGCGGCCATCGCCGGCGCGGACAGCGCCACGACAAGCCCGAGGGCGATCGAAGGCATTCTCAGCGCACGGCGCCGCAGGCTGGTAGCAGTCATGGCAGGCTCCCATTCCGGTTGGTTTGTCGAATTCGTGCTGGACCCGCGCGACATGCGCCGCTGCATCGATCCTGTCCCTCGGTCTTTTGTCGCCGATTGCACTGACAGTACTATTGCAGAAAAAAGTACGTCAATCCATAATTTGACAACCGGCCTCGGAATCTGGCCGATTGCGTCCGTGCCGGCGATCGGTCAAATCAACGAGGTCACGTCCGTTCCACGAGAATGTCATGCAAGCCGCAACCCGACGACCTCGCACCAACCATCTCGATCTGGCCCAGCGCATCCTGGATGTGGCGCGGCAACGTGGCTTCGCGCCCGGCACACGCCTGCCAGAGCAGCAGATCGCCTCGCTGTGCAACGTCTCGCGCACTCCGGTCCGGGCGGCACTCACCCTGCTCGCGGAGCAGGGTGTCGTGCGCTGGGAGGCGGACACCGGATATCACCTGGCGATCGACCTCGCCGCGCAGCCGGCGATATCAGCCGAATTGCCCGCCGCCGAGGAAGACGAGCTTGCCGAAGCCATCCTGCGCGACCGTTCGGCGCGGCGCCTGGACCAGACAGTGACCGTCGCCGGGCTGATGCGGCGGTACAGTGCTGAGCGAAAGACGGTACTAAAATCTCTGAACAGACTGACGGAGGAGAATCTTCTCGATCGCGCTCCCGGTCAATCCTGGCTGTTCCGCCGTGCGCCCGACGATCCCGGGGCGCAGGGCGAAAGCTACGAGTTCCGGCTTTTGCTGGAGCCCGCCGCCATCCTGACGCCCGGCTTCCGGCTCGATGGCGCGCGCGCCGCGATGTTGCGCCAGGGCATGGAGGCGCTATCGGCGCTGCCCGACGCCGCGTTCGATACACGCGAGTTCCAGCGGCTCGACATCGATTTCCACGGCATGATCGCCGAAGGCAGCGCCAACCGCTTCGTCGCCGACGCGCTGGCCGATCACCTCAGGCTGCGGCGGCTTCCGGGCATCTATGCCGGCGTCAACGTCTTCCGGCTGAAGCAATCGTTGCGCGAACACCTGAACATACTCGACCATCTTGAGAG
>NZ_RZSJ01000150.1:0-11454 GCF_003998025.1 Mesorhizobium sp. M8A.F.Ca.ET.021.01.1.1 | reverse complement strand
GCTCGCAGCGTCGAAATCCTGTCGGCGTAGCGCTTGCCGTAAGCAGCACTCTGATAGGCGGCGAGGAAGGCGACACGGCGGGCGATGATCTCGTCGAGCGTCTCAGCGACCGAAGCGGCCTGTCCGGCCTTGTCGGCGAAGCCCGGCTGGGCGACGAGGCCGCGCACGAAATCCGGCTGATGCGCCGCGCGGCGGCCCCAGCGGAAGGCGGCGATATTCATCGCCACCGCTTCGCCGTTCAATTCGATAGCCTTTTCAACAGCTTCGGCCGAGAGGGGCAGACCGCCGTGCTGGAAGGCAAAGCCGAGCATGAACATATTGGCGCCGAGCGAATTGCCGAACAGTGCGGTGGCGGTGCGGGTGGCGTCGAAGAAATGCGCCTTGTCGTCACCGGCGGCGGACCGGATCGCCTTCTTCAGGCGCTCGACCGGCAGCGAGAAATCGGCCGATCGGGCAAATTCGCCCGGCATGATCTCGGCGGTGTTGGCCAGGAAGATCGTATGCCCCTCGCGCACCGCGGTCAGCACCTTCTTGGCGCCCGACACGACGAGATCGCAGCCAAGTACGAGGTCGGCCTTCCCAGCCGAAACGCGGATGGCATTGATGTCTTCCGGCGTGCGGGCGATGCGGACATGAGTGAACACCGAACCGCCCTTCTGGGCGAGGCCGGCCATGTCGATCATGCCGCAGCCCTTGTCCTCCAGATGCGCCGCCATGCCAAGCACGGCGCCGATGGTGACGACGCCGGTGCCGCCGACGCCATCGATGATCGCCGCCCAGCCCTCGACGCCGAGCGGGAATTCGGCTGGTGTCGGCACGCCTTCAAGTGGGTCGGTCCCGCCGGCCAGGCCTTCGGCCTTGCGGATCTTGGCACCGTGCACGGTGACGAAGGACGGGCAGAAGCCGTTGACGCAGGAGAAGTCCTTGTTGCAGCTCGACTGGTCGATCTTGCGCTTGCGGCCGAATTCGGTCTCCACCGGCTGGATCGAGACGCAGTTCGACTGCACGCCGCAATCGCCGCAGCCTTCGCAGACCAGTTCGTTGATGAAAACGCGCTTGTCGGGGTCGGGAAAGGTGCCGCGCTTGCGGCGGCGGCGCTTTTCGGCGGCGCAGGTCTGGTCGTAGAGCAGGATCGACACACCCTTGACGTCGCGCAACTCGCGCTGGACGAGGTCGAGGTCGTCGCGATGATGAATGGTGGCGCCGGCCGGAAACTCGGCCTTGCCCGCATATTTGTCGGGTTCGTCGGTGACGACAGCGATGCGGTCGACGCCCTCTGCCCGCACCTGCCTGGCGATCATGTCCACGGTCAGCCCGCCCTCATGCGGCTGGCCGCCGGTCATGGCGACGGCGTCGTTGTAGAGAATCTTGTAGGTGATGTTGGCTTCGCTCGACAGGGCGAAGCGGATCGCCAGCGTGCCGGAATGGTTGTAGGTGCCGTCGCCGAGATTCTGGAAGATGTGGTCGCGCCTGGAGAACGGCGCCTGGCCGACCCATTGCGCGCCCTCGCCGCCCATGGCGGTGAAGCCGAGCGTGTTGCGGTCCATCCACAGCGCCATGAAGTGGCAGCCGATACCGGCGGCGGCGATCGAGCCATCAGGTACCTTGGTCGAGGAATTGTGCGGACAACCCGAACAGAAGAAGGGCGTGCGCGAGCCGATGTCGGTGGCGTCCGCCAGCATCGCCTGGAACTGGCGCAGCTTGGCGACCCTTGCCGAAATCTCCTCGGACGGGCCGATGGTCTTCACGATCCTCTCGCCGAGCGCAATGGCGATCTCGTTGGGGTCCAGCGCGCCCTTGGCCGGGAACAGCCAGTCGCCGCGCTCGTCCTTCTTGCCGACAATGACCGGCCGCGAGGCCGTGCCATAAAGGCTCTCGCGCAGCTGCACCTCGATCAGCGAGCGCTTCTCCTCGACGACGACGATGGTGTCGAGACCGCGGGCGAACTCGGCAATGTGCTGCAGGTCGAGCGGCCAGGGGCAGCCGACCTTGAACAGCCGCACGCCGATGCGGTTGGCTCCCGCCTCGTCGATGCCGATATCCTCCAGCGCCTGGCGGACGTCGAGATAGCTCTTGCCCAGCGTGATGATGCCGAGCTTCGGATTGCGGCCGCCCGAATAGACGATCCTGTTCAGCCCATTGGCATGGATGAAGGCGGAAGCCGCGGCACGCTTGTGCTCATGCAGCCGCTCCTCCTGGCCGAGCATGTCGATCTCGTGGCGGATGTTGAGGCCGCCCGGCGGCATGTCGAAATCCGGGACGACGATCTTCAACCGTTCGAGCGAGGCATCGACCGAAGCCGTCGATTCGATGTTGTCCTTGACGCATTTTATCGCCGCCCAGGTGCCGGCAAAGCGCGACATGGCAAAGCCATAGAGGCCGTAGTCGATGATCTCCTGGACACCGGCCGGGTTGAGGATCGGCACCATGGTATCGACGAAGAGGAATTCGGTGGCGTGCGCATTGGTCGAGGATTCGGCCATGTGGTCATCGCCCATGAGGGCAAGGACGCCGCCATGTTTCGACGAGCCGGCGAGATTGGCGTGGCGGAACACGTCGCCCGAACGGTCGACGCCCGGCCCCTTGCCGTACCAGACCGAAAAGACCCCATCATGGGTGCCCTCGCCCAGCAGCTCCGTCTGCTGCGAGCCCCAGCAGGCGGTGGCGGCCAGCTCTTCGTTGAGGCCGGGCTGGAAGACGATGTCGGCCCCGGCGAGCTGCTTTTTCGCCTTCCACAGCTGCATGTCGAGACCGCCGAGCGGCGAGCCGCGATAGCCGGAGACGAAACCTGCCGTGTTCAAGCCAGCGCGGCGGTCGCGCTCGCGCTGCATCAGGAGCATACGAATGACTGCCTGCGCGCCGGACAGGAAGATACGCTCCTTCCCGAGATCGAACTTGTCGTCGAGCGCGACATCATGCAGCGTCATCAGGCATTTCCTCTGCGAAGGCCGCGCGGGGCAGCGGCCAACGTCGGGATCGGATGACGCATCCTTTCTTCCCTTGCAAGGCAGGTCAAACAAAATCGAAAGGACCAGCCAACGCGCAACAAACAGTCCGGCGGATGGTGGACCGCGCATGAAAGCGTGCGCCGACAGCGCGACGGCGCACGAAAATTCCAGACGAAATCGATGCCGTCGGGAGGTGTCAGCCGGCTTTCGAGCAGTCCGGCTTCGGCTCGCCGGGCAGCTTGCCGTCGGGATGGCCGACGAGATCGGGATTGGCCGTATAGAGCTGGTCGATGACCAGCGGCCGGTCGGGCAGGATCGACTGATCTTCCGTCGACATCAGCGTGGTGTCGATGGTCTGCAGGACCGCACCATCGGCGCCCTTGATGCTGATGGCGATGGCATAGGGTTTGTTCTTGACGACGCAGGTCAGCGCCGGGCTCTCCAGGCTCACCTTGTCGAGCTTCGGCCAGACCTTCTGCTCGACCACGAATGGATCACCTCCGGCGGGGTTCTGGAAGCTGGCAACCGCCACCTGGCCCTCGCCCATCGGCTGCAGGGGCCGCAGCGTCACGACATAGGTCGCCCGGGCGAGGCGGTAGTTGAAGACGAATATCTTGCCGGAAACCTCGAACAGCTTGCCTTCGCCGCCGGTATCGCGACAGGCGCCGAGGGCCGCGGCGGCAATCAGCATGGCGCCGGCAGCGAGCGAACGTGAAAATCCTCTAGGCATTCCTGACCTCATTGGCCGCCATGCGGCGGCGATAGTGACGGCTCGCCTTCTGCCTGTTGCCGCACACCGCCATGTCGCACCAAAGGCGGCTGGAATTGCGGCTTCTGTCGACAAACAGCCAGGTGCAGTTGGGGCAGATCCTGAGCCTTGCGACCGTGTCATCGCGCAACAGAGAAAGGGCTGAAACCGCCAGCGCCGCCTCGAAGGCGATCGGCGTCGCCGGATCGCCGAACGGCCGTCCCGGCGCCCCGATCTCGGTCCGGCCGGCAGCCAGGCCGTCTGCACAGGCCCGCAGGAACTCGGGCAGGTCGGCGGTGGAAACCGCGCCCTTCGACACCGCGCCTCGAAACAGCCGGTCGGTCGTCTCGCGGATCGACAGCACGATGGGCGCGATTGCCGCCGGCGAGGACACCGCCAAGCGCCTGTCGCCAAGCTCGGCGGCGCGAAAGCCGCTGGCCGCGTCGGCGAAGCGACCGATTTCGACCGGATCGTCGAAGCGGTCGAAGGTGCGCTCCGCATCGCCGCGCAGCACGACGGTATTCGCCGTGTCGAGCGCGAGCAGGCCGCCGGTAAACCGGTGTGGGGTCCAGGCAACTGTCATTCCTGAAAATCTAACCGATAAATCGCGTTTGACAAGTTAGATTCGGCGATGCAAACCTCGGATGCGCACGGTATCGTCGCCGTTGTCCGATCGGCTCTTGGGCGAGATGCTTCCGGGCGAGAGCTTCTGGTGTTGTCGAGCATGCTCTATTTCTTCCAGCAGGTGCTGAACGGGCTGCATTCGGGCGCGCTCTATGCCCTACTCGCCTTCGGCTATGTGCTGACCAACGGCATCCTGCACCGCACCAACCTTGCCTATGGCGCGCTGTTTGCCTTCTGCGGCCAGGCAATGATCCTGAGCGTCGCCTTCGCCTACCAGGTGCTGTGGCTGACGCTGTTGGCTTCGGTGCTGTTCGGCGTCGTCGCGGCGTTCCTCTATGCCGCGCTCATCAGCCATGTCCTGTCGCGCAGCGTCTTCGAGACCTTGGCCGACCGTTCGCCCAACGCCATCGTGGTGACGACGCTCGGCATCCTGCTCGTGCTGTCGGAAGCGAGCCGCATCGCCGCCGACACGCACGATCTGTGGCTGCCGCCAATGTTGGCCGAGCCCATCGTTTTCGCCGAAAGCTCCGGCTTCAAGGCGACGCTGACGCTGATCCAGGTGCTCGACTGCGCGGTGGTTCTGGCGGCGGTCGCACTCGCTACATGGGCGTTTGCCCGCTCAAACTTCGGCCGGTGCTGGCGTGCCGTCTCCGACGACCCCAGGGCCGCCGCCCTGTGCGGCGTCGACGTGCGCGGCGTGTTCCGGCGTGCCGTGCTGTTCGGCGGCTTCTGCGCCGCGCTGGCCGGGGTCATGGCCAGCCTCTATTACGGCAATGTCAGCTTCGGTTCCGGCCTTGTCTACGGCCTGAAGATCCTGTTCGTGACCGCTGTCGGCGGCTATCTCTCGCCGCCAAGGGCCGCGCTGGGCGCGGCCGCTTTCGGCATGGCCGAATCACTGTGGGCCGGCTATTTCCCGGTCGAATGGCGCGATGCGTGGATGTATCTGTTCCTGGTGGCCATGCTGATCCTGATCGGCGCCGGCCGCGACACCGGAAAGATCGTCTGAGCCCATCAGACTTTGGTTGCATGACGTTTCGTCAGGCTGCGGTTTTCCACCGCGCCGCAAGGGCCGATTGCCTGCATCCTTCCTCCTCGTGTTGACCAACCGGACCACGCACTGCATACCGTTGGGCCACGCGACGCGACGAAAAAGGGGGATCGCGCGTCACCGCATCAGGGAGGAATGCATGGCAGGGCTGCTCGCTCTATCCAGGGTCATTGACCGCGCCAACGAATTCATCGGCAAATCGGTATCCTGGCTGATCCTGCTGGCGATCCTGGTGAGCGCGGCCAACGCCGTCATCCGCAAGGTCTTCGACATTTCGTCGAATGCATGGCTGGAGCTGCAATGGTACCTGTTCGGCGCGGCGTTCATGCTGGCTGCCGCCTATACGCTGAAGCAGAACGAGCATATCCGCATCGACATCGTCTACGGCCTGTTCTCGCGCCGCGTGCAGCACTGGATCGACCTTCTCGGCCACATCCTGTTCCTGATGCCGTTCGTGACGCTGATGGTGTTCTATTTCGTGCCCTACGTGCGGCTGTCCTTCCACAGCGGTGAAATGTCGACCAATGCCGGCGGCCTGATCGTGTGGCCGGCCAAGGCCATCCTGCTGGTCGGCTTTTTCCTGCTCGCGCTGCAGGGCATTTCCGAGATCGTCAAGAAGATCGCCATCATGCGCGGCGTCATGGATGATCCCAACCCGTTCATTTCCGTGCACGAACAGGCCGAACTCGAAGCCAAGACGCTCGCCGAAGAGGTGCGCTCGTGATGGAGTTCATCGCCCAGAACATGGCGCCGATCATGTTCGCCTCGCTGATCCTGTTCATGCTGATCGGCTATCCCGTCGCCTTTTCGCTTGCCGCCAACGGCCTGATGTTCTTCTTCATCGGCGTGCTTTTGACGCCCTATTCGGGCGGCGCGATCAATCTCGCATGGCCGCTGCTCTATGCGCTGCCGGACAATTTCTACGGCAGCCGGGTAATGTCGAACGACACGCTGCTGGCCATTCCGTTCTTCACCTTCATGGGCATCGTGCTCGAGCGATCCGGCATGGCCGAGGACCTGCTCGACACTATCGGCCAGCTGTTCGGACCGATCCGCGGCGGCCTTGCCTACGCGGTGATCTTCGTCGGCGCGCTGTTGGCGGCGACAACCGGCGTGGTGGCGGCCTCGGTCATCGCCATGGGGCTGATCTCGCTGCCGATCATGCTGCGCTATGGTTATGACCGCCGGGTGGCGTCCGGCGTCATCGCGGCGTCGGGCACGCTTGCGCAGATCATTCCGCCGTCGCTGGTGCTGATCGTTCTCGCCGACCAGCTCGGCCGCTCGGTGGGCGACATGTATGCCGGCGCCCTGATCCCCGGCCTGGTGCTGACGGGCCTATACACGCTCTACATCGTGATCATGTCGATCGTCCGGCCAAAGTCGATGCCGGCCCTGCCGCTCGAGGCCCGCACACTCGGCCATGGCGTGGTGTCCCTGCTGATCGCGTTGGTGGTGGCCGTGGCGATCGCCTATGCCGCCTACCGTTACCTGGTGCCCGCTCATGGCGACAATGCCGACATTCTCGGCGCGGCCGTCGGCGTCATCTTCATCTACGTCGTCGCGATTCTCGACCGCAGCCTAAACATCAACATGATGTCGCGGCTGGCGCAGCAGGTCGTGATCGTGCTGATCCCGCCGCTGGCGCTGATCTTCCTGGTGCTCGGCACCATCTTCCTCGGCATCGCCACCCCAACCGAGGGCGGCGCCATGGGTGCGGTCGGCGCGCTGGGCATGGCGGCGATGAAGGGCCGGCTGTCGATGGACGTGATCAAGCAGGCGCTGGCCTCGACGACGCGGCTGTCGTCCTTCGTGCTGTTCATCCTGATCGGCGCGCGGGTGTTCTCGCTGACCTTCTATGGGGTCAACGGCCAGATCTGGGTCGAGCATCTCCTGACCTCGCTGCCGGGCGGCGAAGTCGGCTTCCTGATCGGCGTCAACATCCTTGTCTTCTTCCTCGCCTTCTTCCTCGACTTCTTCGAACTGGCCTTCATCATCGTGCCGCTTCTGGCGCCGGCCGCCGACAAGCTCGGCATCGACCTGATCTGGTTCGGCGTGCTGCTGGGCGTCAACATGCAGACCAGTTTCATGCACCCGCCCTTCGGCTTCGCGCTGTTCTACCTGCGCTCGGTCGCCGCCCGCGTGCCCTATCTCGACCGCCTGACCGGTAAGCAGATCGCGCCGGTAACGACGGGGCAGATCTATTGGGGCGCGGTGCCGTTCGTCTGCATCCAGGTCATCATGATCGGCCTGACCATCGCCTTCCCGCAAATGGTGATGCGCTACAAGGGCACGGCCATCGATTCCGGCACGATCGACTACCAGGTACCGGAAGCGCCCGGCCTGTCGCCGCTCGGCGCGCCGGAAGGTGGCGGCGCTCCTGCCAATGGCGGTGGCGCACCGGCCGCGCCCGGCACGCCCGACCTGTCGCAACCGCCGAATTTCGGCGATGCGCCGCCGGCCAAGCCGGCGACACCGACGCCGGACCTGTCGCAGCCGCCGAATTTCAACTGAGCTCGGAGGGGAAGACGCCATGAAAGCCGTGCGGTTGGAGAGAGTGGGCGGCATCGCGCTGCGCGAGGTCGCCAAGCCGGTTCCCGGTCCGGACGAGCTTCTGGTGCGGATCGAGGCCTGCGGTGTCTGCGGCACCGACCGGCATCTTTTCCACGGCGAATTCCCTTGCAGGCCGCCTGTGACGCCCGGGCACGAGTTCGCCGGCATCATCGAGGCGGTCGGTAATGCGGTCTCCGGCTTTGCCGTCGGCGACCGGGTCACTGGCGATCCCAACATCGCCTGTGGGCGATGCCCGCATTGCCATGCCGGCCGGGTCAATCTGTGCCGCAATCTCAACGCCATCGGCATCCATCGCGACGGCGGCTTTGCCGACTATGTGGTGATGCCGCAAAAACAGGCTTTCATCCTGCCCGCCGATCTGCCGCCGACACATGGCGCGTTCTGCGAGCCGCTTGGCTGCTGCCTGCACGGTGCCGACCTTGCCGAGATCAAGCCTGGCAGTTCGGTTGTCGTGCTCGGCGGCGGCGTGATCGGCCTGCTAACGGTGCAGCTGGCTCGGCTCGCCGGGGCCACCACCATCATCCTGTCGACAAGGCAAGCCTCGCGCCGCGCGCTTGCGAGGGAACTCGGCGCGACGGCGACGGTCGATCCCACAGCCGCCGATGTGATCGATGCCATCGCCGGACGGGCGGGACTGATGCCCGGCGGCGCCGACGTGGTGTTCGAATGCGCCGGCGTGCGCGACACCGTCGAGCAGTCGATGCGGCTGGCAAGGGCCGGCGGCACCGTCGTCATCGTCGGCGTGACGCCGCAAGGCATGAAGGCGGAATTCGAGCCCTTCGACCTCCTGTTCCGGGAACTGAAGGTACTGGGCTCGTTCCTTAATCCCTATACGCATCGCCGCGCCGCCGAGCTCATCGCGTCGGGCGCGATCGAGATCGACCGGCTGATCTCCAGGCAGGTGTCGCTGGAAGAGGCGCCTGGTGTGATCGCCAATCCGCCCGCGCCGGGCGAGGTCAAGGTGCTGGTGGTGCCAGGCCTGGGCTGAAGTGCGGTCCTTCATCTTGCAACGTTGGCGATTGGCGAAACCGTCGATGACAGCTTCCCTCTCCCCGTCCCTATACGGGAGAGGATGCCGGCAGGCAGGTGAGGGGCGGCGCCAATGCTGAATTGATAAGATGCGCGGTTGGGCTTGCGCCGAGGGCGTTCAATCGCCGAAGCCGGCGCTGCCCCTCATCCCCCTGCCGGGACCTTCTCCCCGTATAGTGACGGGGAGAAGGGACAAGGCTCAACCCTACAGCTTGCCGTTGCGCTGCTGGACCATCATGAACGTATCGTAATTGTATTCGGCAACCTGCGCCCAGAGATAGTGCTCCTTGCGGAAGCCCTTGATCGATTCCCAGATCTTCTTGAAGGGCGCGTTCGAGGCTTCCATTTCGGCATAGACCTCGTTTGCCTTCTCGAAGCACGCGGTCATGATCTCCTGGCTGAACGGGCGCAGTTTGGCGCCGCCGGCCACCAGCCGCTTCACCGCCGGAGGGTTCACGTAGTCGTATTTCTGCAGCATGTTGGCATCGGCGGCCTGGGCGCATGTACGCAGCAGCGACTTGTAGGTCGGCGAAAGCTCTTCGTATTTCGCCTTGTTGAACATCAGGTGGACGGTCGGGCCGCCTTCCCACCAGCCGGGATAGTAGTAATAGGGCGCGACCTTGTAGAAGCCGAGCTTCTCGTCGTCATAGGGGCCGACCCACTCAGCGGCGTCGATGGTGCCCTTTTCCAGCGCCGGATAGATGTCGCCGCCGGCGATCTGCTGCGGCACGACGCCGAGCTTTTGCACCACTTTGCCGGCAAAGCCGCCGATACGCATCTTGAGGCCGGAGAGGTCGGCGACGGTTTTGATCTCCTTGCGGAACCAGCCACCCATCTGCACGCCGGTGTTGCCGCCCGGTAGGCCGAACAGACCTTGCGTGGCGAGGAACTCGTTGAACAGGTCGATGCCGCCGCCATGGTAGTGCCAGGCATTCATGCCGCGCGCATTGAGCGAAAAGGGCACGGCGGCACCCAGCGCCCATGTCGGGTCCTTGCCCCAGTAATAATATGCCACCGTGTGGCAGGCCTCGACCGTGCCGGCCGTGGTGGCGTCGGCGGCCTGCAGGCCGGGGACGAGCTCACCAGCGGCAAAAACCTGGATCTGGAAATTGCCGTCGGTGGCTTCAGACAGCATCTTGGAGAAAACTTCGGCGCCGCCATAGATGGTGTCGAGCGACTTCGGGAAGGACGACGCCAGCCGCCATGTCACCTTGGGGTTGGACTGGGCTATGGCCGGTGCGGCGAGCGTGGCCGCCGCCGCGGCTGCACCGACGCCGGTCACGCCGGCCTTGCGGATGAATGAACGACGATCCATGCAGTTCCTCCCTTTTGGATCAACAGACCGACGCCGGAGACATCCTCCGTACCCGCATCGGCTGGCGAAACAATACACAGGCACGGGGTCGAGTCCAGCACGGCCGCCGGATTTGGCGACCGGGCCATGGGGACCTGCAACTATAGTCTAACGGGGATTTCGTGGCCTATGCGACACGCTGAAACTTGGCATGGAAAAATGCCCTGACATCGCCTATTTTGAGGGCAGGACATTCCTTGCCAGATGGAAAACAGACCCAAAATGCAGCAGCCGCTCGTCGCCATATCGACCGACGTCCGTCAATTCGACAACTACACCTGGCATGCCGCGCCGCAACAATATCTGGAAGCGGCGATCGCGGGTGCCGGCGTTTTCCCCCTGCTCGTGCCCTCGTTCGGCGACCGGCTGGACTTCGACGAACTGCTGTCTTCGGTCGACGGCGTCATGCTCACCGGCTCGAAATCCAACGTCGACCCCTCGCTCTATGGCGGCGATGCCAGCGAAGCCAATGGCCCTTATGACACCGCGCGCGACTCCACGACGCTGCCGCTGATCCGCAAGGCGATCGAGCGCGGCGTGCCGCTGCTCGCCATCTGCCGCGGCATTCAGGAGCTGAACGTGGCGCTTGGCGGTACGCTAGGCACCGAGATCCAGGAGCGCGAGGGATCGCTGGACCACCGTGCGGCGGTGAGCGACAAACAGGACGAGCGCTTCGCCATTCACCAGACCATTTCGATCAAGCCGGGCAGTTGCCTCGCCGGCGTGTTCGGTGCCGGCAACATCAAGGTCAATTCCTTGCATCGCCAGGCGATCGAGCGACTGGGGTCGAGGCTCGAGATCGAGGCTGTCGCCACCGACGGCACGGTCGAGGCGGTTTCGGTCAAGGGCGCCCGCGCCTTCGCAGTCGGCGTCCAGTGGCATCCCGAATATTGGGTCAAGTCGGACAGCAACTCGGCCAAGATTTTCCGCGCCTTCGGCGATGCGGTGCGTTTGCACGCCGCTGCGAAAGCCGGCGCGCGGGCCGCGGCGGAGTAGTTCAGTCTCGCGGCTTCAAGTCACCATCCGCCGCGAGCGACAACAACGGTAGCGCCGGGGCATAGGATTCGTAGCCATCGCCGTCAGCCACGGCAAAGGTGACGATCGGATCGACGCCGTCGGCACTGATGGCGAC
>NZ_RZSJ01000014.1:0-25673 GCF_003998025.1 Mesorhizobium sp. M8A.F.Ca.ET.021.01.1.1 | reverse complement strand
TCGTTGGCCAGGAAGCGGTGACGCTTTCGACGACGCCCGTCTATGTCGGCGGCTGGCTGGAGCCCCGGCCGGCGAGCCTGCGCGTCTATCTGGCGCGCACGCCCGAGGGCTGGACGGTTATGCCGGGCGGTTTCGCCCGTGTCGGCCTGTCGCTCGACCCGACGGCGATCGCCATGCAGCGCGGCGGCCAGGCGGCCGATGTCTGGGTGGTCAGTGACAAACCGGTCGAGCGCGAGACGCTGCTGCCGCAAGAGGGTGACAGCTTCAACCGCACCAAGCCGGGCAGCCTGCCCAGCCGCGCGGCGGAAAACCTGACCTGGCTCGGCCGCTACATCGAACGTTCGGAAGACACCGTGCGCATCCTGCGCGCCTATCATGTGCGGCTCGCCGAAACATCCGATCCCGATATGCCGCTGTTGGCCGACATCAGGGACTATCTCGAACCGTTCGGCATCGATGTCGAGACGGCGATCCCGTCAGGATTGATCGGTACGCTCGACAGCGCCGTCTACAGCGCCGGCCAGATCCGCGATCGTTTCTCGCCGGATGGCTGGCTGGCGCTCAAGGATTTGTCGAAGACCATCCATCAGTTCGCTACCACCGTGGCGCCCGGCGACGACGCGACGCGGGCCATGACCGTCATCCTGCGCAAGCTTGCCGGATTCTCAGGCCTTTTGCATGAGAACATGTACCGTTTCGCGGGCTGGCGCTTCCTCGAGATCGGCCGGCGGCTGGAGCGCGGCATCCAGATCGCCGGCACGCTGGCCCGACTGACCGGCAGCAAGGCGCCGGATGGCGCGCTGGATATGATGCTGGAGATCGGCGACAGCGTCATGACCCATCGCCGGCAATATCCGGTGCAGGCCGGCCGGCGCACGGTGATCGATCTCCTGGCGCTCGATCCGCTCAATCCACGCTCCATCCTGTTCCAGTTGGAAAGGCTGAAGGCCGAGATCGGGCTGTTGCCGACGACAGGCGGCGAGGGGCATATGTCGGCAGCGGCCAAGGAGATCCTGCAGCTCAACACGGCCATCGCCATCAAGGAACCGGCCGACATGACGACGAAGGCGCTGAACGAACTCGCCAGCGAAATCGGCGGCCTCTACAACAGCCTCGCCAGAGCCTATTTCGGCTAGAAAGCAATGGCCATGCTGTACGACATCCGGCTTCTGCTCCATTACGACTACGCCGCCGCTGCCGGCGGCGGCCGGCATCAGGTGCGGGTGCTGCCGCCGACCATCAGCGGCGTGCAACGGGTCATCGCCGCTTCGCTGTCCTTCGAGCCGGCGCCCAATGAACGATCCGACTTCACCGATTTTTTCGGCAACAACGTCACCTCGATCGCGTTTCGCGACGCGCATGAAGCGCTCGACATAAGGATGAGCGCGCGCGTGGCGGTGTCGCGGCCCGAGCCCGGGCTCGACGTGTCGCCCGATATCGGCCGGCTCAGGCGGGAACTGGCCGCCGTGCGGTCGCTGGCGCCCGCCTCGCCGCACCATTTCCTGGCCGCCAGCAGCCATGCGGGTATCGATGCGGCGATCACCGCATTCGCGCAAGACAGCGTCGGAAACTCGGCCGCTGGGACGGCGACGGACCTGTGCAACCGCATCCATCGCGATTTCACCTATGATGGCGAAGCGACCACGGTGCGGACCCGGGCCAGCGATGCCTTCCGGCTGAAGCGCGGGGTCTGCCAGGATTTCTCCCACATCATGATCGCCGGGCTGCGCGGTCTCGGCATTCCGGCCGGCTATGTCAGCGGCTTCCTGCGTACCATTCCGCCCAAGGGCAAGCCCCGGCTGGAAGGTGCGGACGCCATGCATGCCTGGGTCAAGGTCTGGTGCGGGCGTGATGCCGGCTGGCAGGAGTTCGACCCGACCAACGGCATGCGGGCTTCCAACGACCATATCACTGTCGGTTACGGGCGCGACTATTCGGATGTGGCGCCCATCGTCGGTGTGCTGAAGACGACCGGCGGCCAGGTCGGGGAGCAGGCTGTCGACGTCATCCCGGTGGTGCTCGAAAAGGCGTGAAAACGGGCGTGCCAGCTTGCCCGGCGCCGCGAGTGCCCGCGATAGATGGAGTAGACTTCTCAAACATCGATGAGGCCATTGGAGCAGTTCACCGTTTCACGGAAACGGCGAGCCGCTCTAACCCCTTGATTTGGCGCAATTCCGAACGGAAAAACCGTTTCGCACTTTACCTGGAATTGCTTTAGTCTGTATTCGTTCCGAGGGAGAATAGTCTTAAGCGGCTGCGTACAGGTGCGGGTTTGTCATTGAAAACTGTCAGCGTCGTCATACCCGCGCACAATGCGGCGGCAACGATTGCCAAAACGCTGGCGTCGCTCGGCGGAGAGGCCGGGTTTATCGGCGAGATTCTGCTGGTCGACGATCAGTCGACCGATGGCACGGCCGATGCAGCGCGGCAGGCGGCCGCGCGATCCTCCCTGCCGCTGCGTGTACTGCCGGCCAATTGCCGCGACGCCGGCGGCGCCCGCAACCTGGCGCTCGATGAGGCGATCCATCCATGGGTCTACCTGATCGATGCCGACGACCTGCATCTTCAGGGTGGCTTGCGCTCCTTGCTGTCGCAAGCGGAAAGCCAGCCCAAGGCCGACATGATCGTCGGCGCCTTCCGGCGCAGGGTGAACGGCGAGGACCGGCAGATCAAGGTGCCAAACGGATATACCGCGGCCTGCCTCACCAATGCCTCCGCCTATGTGAAGGGGGATATACGCTCGGTGGCGGTGGGCAGTGTGCTGGCTTCCCGGCGTCTCATCGGCGAGACCCGGTTCCCGGTCGGGCTCGCCTTCGATGAGGACACGCTGTTCTGGGCGCGGCTGATGAGCAAGGCGTCGCTGGCCATGGTTCAGCGTCCCGTCATGATTTACGAAGTTTCAGCGGAGCGCTCCGATGATCGCTTCACGGTCAACCCGGCGCGCCGCTTCCTGGATTGGCGCCGGGAGTTGCGGAAGCTCACCGATTGCGGCATCCCGATTTCGGCACTGAAAGCCAGGGAGGGCCTTGTCGCGCTCAAGATCGCCCGCGTCCACTATGCGCGGGGCGACCTGGAGACCGCGTCGCGCTTCCTGGCGGTGGCCGCGGCCGCACCGAAGCGGCGTTCGGAAGCCTGGCGCTGCCTGCGCTACACGCTCAAGCTCAAGGTGCGGCGCCGGCTGTCCTTTCCGCTGACCCAGATGCAGGGCGCGTTGTAGGCCTCGCGCCGCGCCAGGTGCCGACGCCAGCAGGATCGCCTGCTTTGCAGGCGGCGTGTGGAACCAGCAGTCAACCAGCAGCTTATCTACGCGTATTTGCGTGGAGCTTACATGCTGCAGAGATCAGGATTGTCGCTGAGCCCGTCGGCGGAGACAGATGCATCGCCGCGGAACGGGGCGCAAAGCTCAGCCGAGCATGCCGCGCTGACCTATGTCAGCGATGCCGAGCCCGGTATCCGCCGGCTGAAGGCGGGCAAGGGATTTACTTACAGGGGACCGGAGGGGAAAGCGGTGTCCGACGCCGCCAGGGCGCGCATCGCGGCGATCGTCATTCCGCCGGCCTGGACCGATGTCTGGATTTCGCCCGATCCGAACGGGCATATCCAGGCGACCGGGAGGGATCAGCGGGGGCGCAAGCAGTATCGCTATCATCCGCAATGGGCCGAGGAGCGCGACGGCGCCAAATATTCGAGCCTCGTCGCTTTCGCCCAAAGCCTGCCGGACCTTCGGCGCAGGATCGACAGAGACCTGCGCCGTCGCGGCCTGCCGCTCGAACGCGTCGTCGCCGCGGTGGTCTGGCTGCTCGACAACACGATGATCCGCGTCGGCAATGCCGCCTATGCACGCGACAACAAGAGCTTCGGCCTGACGACATTGCGGGACCGGCATGTCGACATCAAGGGATCAAGCCTGCGCTTTGCCTTCAAGGGCAAGTCCGGCAAGGAATGGAGATTGAAGCTGGTCGACCGCCGCATCGCCGGGATCGTTCGGGGCGCGCAGGACCTGCCGGGGCAGAAGCTGTTCCAATATCTCGACGAGGACGGCAACAGGCGCCCTGTGCGCTCCGACGACGTCAACCACTATATACGCGAAGCGGTCGGCGACGCGTTCAGTTCGAAGCATTTCCGCACGTGGGGCGGCACCATCCACGCCGCGTCACTGTTTGCGCAGACGCAACTGCCCGAAAGCCAGGCGCAGCAAAAGCGGGTGATGAACAGCGTCATCGACAAGGTGGCCGAGCGGCTGGGCAACACGCGTGCGGTCTGCCGCAAATGCTATATCCATCCGCAGGTTTTCGAGGCCTGGTCGCAGGGACGGCTGCTTGCCGAAATGGCGGAAGCCAACAAGCGCAAGCGGTCCATAGACGGTCTCGATGAGGAGGAGGCGCTTGTGCTGAGATGGCTGGAAACACACGAAAGCTAACCCGGCGCGACTGACGAACACCGAATCCGCAGCTGCCGGATTTTTTTATCGACGCCGTGTCGGGATCGGTCCTACTGTTTCGTCCTTTGATACAGAAAGGACCGATCATGCTCTACGCCATCCTGTGCTATGCTTCCGAAGACGTCGTCAGCTCCTGGAGCAAGGCGCAGGACGACGAAGTGATGGCCAATCTCCTCAACGTCCAGGACAAATATGCCAAGGCCGGCCGGCTCGGCCCGGTGGCGCGGCTTTTGCCGACGACAGCGGCGACGACACTGCGGAAGGTCAAGGGCGAATCCGTTGTCATCGACGGGCCGTTCGCCGAGACCAAGGAACAATTCCTTGGCTTCTACACGCTCGAATGCGCCGATCTCGACGAGGCCGTGGAATTCGCCCGCGAACTCTCCGAGGTCAACCCGAGCGGCGGCTCGTATGAGATCAGGCCGGTGTCCGTCTTCAATCCCACCGGGGTTGCCGTATGACCGAACTTGCCTGGATAAGCTCGGCCATCAGTGCCGCCCGTCCGCAGGCGATGGGCGCGCTGCTGCGCTATTTCCGCGACCTCGATACCGCGGAGGAAGCTTTCCAGGATGCCTGCCTCAGGGCGCTCAAGAACTGGCCGCAGAATGGGCCGCCGCGCGATCCAGCGGCGTGGCTGATCTTTGTCGGCCGCAACAGCGGCATCGACGCGGTGCGCAAGCGCGCCAAGCAGGCGCCGATGCCGGAGGAAGACCAGATCTCCGATCTGGAAGATGCCGAGAGCGACATCGCCGAGCGGCTTGATGGCGCGCATTACCGCGACGACATATTGCGGCTGCTGTTCATCTGCTGTCACCCTGATTTGCCCGCGACGCAGCAGATCGCGGTCGCGCTGCGCATCGTCTCCGGCCTCACCGTCAAGCAGATCGCGCGCGCCTTCCTGGTCGGCGAGAGCGCCATGGAACAGCGCATCACCCGCGCCAAGGCGCGCATTGCCGATGCGGGCGTGCCGTTCGAGACGCCGGGCGCGGCCGAGCGCTCCGAACGGCTCGCTGCGGTCGCCGCCATGGTCTACCTGATCTTCAACGAGGGGTACTCGACCAACAGCGGCGAAGCGCCGGCCCGCGCGCCGCTGTGCGAGGAGGCGATCCGGCTGGCCCGGCTGCTGCTGAGGCTATTCCAGACCGAGCCGGAGATCATGGGGCTGACGGCATTGCTTCTCCTGCAGCACGCGCGCGCACCGGCCCGTTTCGACGGCGACGGCGAGATCGTGCTGCTCGAGGACCAGGATCGGCGCCTGTGGAGCCGCAAGATGATCGAGGAAGGGCTGGCGCTGGTCGACAAGGCCCTGCGCCACCGCAAGCCCGGTCCTTATCAGGTGCAAGCGGCGATCGCCGCACTCCATGCGCGGGCGGCGAAAGCCGAGGACACGGACTGGGTGGAAATCGACCTGCTTTACGGCCTGCTCGAACAGATGCAGCCGTCGCCGGTCATCACCCTCAACCGTGCGGTCGCGGTCGCCAAGGTGCGTGGACCGGAAGCGGCACTGGCGATGATCGAGCCGCTCGAGCCGAGGCTTTCCGGCTATTTCCATTTCTTCGGCCTCAAGGGCGGGCTTCTGATGCAGCTCGACCGGGGCGAGGAGGCACGCATTGCCTTCGACCGCGCCATCGCGCTTGCCAACACGGCGGCGGAAGCAGCCCATATCCGCATGCATATCGACCGCCTGATCAAGGACGGCGCCGTGCGCGCGCCGGCGACAAAGGCAAACTGAGCACCCTCTGCCCGTTCAGCCCAGGCATCGTCTGGCTCAATCGTGCGGCTTGGGCTTGGACCATGCCGGGGTGGCGATTTTCCCCTGAAACAGGTAATGGCACGCCATGACAGCCCCTTCCAGCCGCGACGGCGCCGGGAAGGCATGGCGCAAGGCGTTGACCCCAGCCATATGAGCGGCGGGATCTGAAAGGAACAAAAATGACGATAGCGAAGGAAACGGCCGAGCTTCTGGCGAAACTGGGCGTGGCCAAGGAGACGCTTGACGGCGGCGACCTGATCGTGCGCAGCCCGGTGACAGGTGAGCAGATCGCGGCGCTGAAGACGATCTCGCCGGCCGATGCGGCAAAGACCATCGACGGAGCGCACAAGGCATTCCAGTCCTGGCGGCTGGTGCCAGGTCCCAAGCGCGGCGAACTGGTGCGGCTGCTGGGCGAGGAACTGCGCGCGCACAAGGCTGAGCTTGGCCGGCTGGTGTCGATCGAGGTCGGCAAGATCCCCTCCGAAGGGCTCGGCGAAGTGCAGGAAATGATCGACATCTGCGATTTCGCCGTCGGTCTGTCCCGTCAATTGTACGGGCTGACCATCGCCACCGAGCGTCCCGGCCACCGTATGATGGAAACCTGGCATCCGCTGGGCGTCGTCGGTGTCATCTCGGCTTTCAACTTCCCGGTCGCGGTGTGGTCGTGGAACGCGGCACTTGCCCTGGTCTGCGGCGATGCCGTGGTATGGAAACCTTCCGAGAAGACGCCGCTGACGGCGCTTGCCTGCGAAGCGATCTTCAAGCGTGCCGTCAAGCGTTTCGGCCCCGACGCACCGCAAGGCCTGGCGCCGGTGCTGATCGGCGACCGCGCGGTCGGCGAGATCCTGGTCGATCATCCCAAGGTGCCGCTGGTTTCGGCCACCGGCTCGACCCGCATGGGCCGGGATGTCGGTCCTCGCCTGGCCAAGCGTTTTGCACGCGCAGTGCTGGAACTGGGCGGCAACAATGCCGGCATCGTCTGCCCGACGGCCGATCTCGACATGGCGCTGCGCGCCATCGCCTTCGGCGCCATGGGCACGGCCGGCCAGCGCTGCACGACGCTGCGCCGCCTGTTCGTCCATGACAGCGTCTACGATGCCTTGGTGCCGCGCCTGAAGAAGGCCTATCAGAGCGTTTCGGTCGGCAATCCGCTGGAGACCTCCTCGCTGGTTGGGCCGTTGATCGACAAGGCCGCGTTCGATGCCATGCAGAAGGCCCTGAGCGAAGCGACCGCCCATGGCGGCAAGGTGACCGGCGGGACGCGTGTCGAGAACGGCTATTCCGATGCCTATTATGTCCATCCGGCGCTGGTCGAAATGCCGAAACAGGTTGCACCGGTGACGGAAGAGACCTTCGCGCCGATCCTCTATGTGATGAAGTATTCCGACTTCGATGCCGTCCTCGACGAGCACAATGCTGTCGGCGCCGGCCTGTCGTCGTCGATCTTCACCCGTGACCTGCAGGAATCCGAGCGTTTCCTCGGTGTGGACGGCTCGGATTGCGGCATCGCCAACGTCAACATCGGCACCTCCGGGGCCGAAATCGGCGGCGCGTTCGGTGGTGAAAAGGAAACCGGGGGCGGCCGCGAGAGCGGCTCCGATGCGTGGAAGGCCTATATGCGCCGCGCCACCAACACGGTGAACTATTCCAAGGCGCTGCCGCTCGCCCAAGGCGTCTCGTTCGACATCGACTGAGAATGTCAGGGGTGCCCCCGTCAGGTCGATCAGCTCCGCGAGCATCAATCGACACAGGTGGAGGGTGTACACGCGGCTGTAACGCTGGACAGCTTCCGACACTTGTCCAGCGTCGGCTTTTCGTAACTGGGCGCTGGCAGAGCCTGCCGACGCTGCCGAGGTCGTCGGCGTCGCGCAGCCACGCAAACGCGGAACCGGTCAATCCACCTGTTCTGGCACAATTCCGGACGGAAAACGTATTACGGCTGAAATGGCTCTCGTGTGCCGCTGCTCAGCCGTCGCCTTGCGAAGGCGGGAAGCAGGCCTTGAAGGCCGTGTCGACGACGGCCAGCTTGGCCGCCTGGACGGTCATGTATTCCTCGTAAAATCGGTGCGACACCCACATCACCGAATGGCCGCGCTGACCAAGCCAGCCAATGCTGCCGAGCTCCTCTGCCGTGCGCAGTTTGCGGCCGAGATGGGTCCGCGACAGCTTAAGCCATTTGGCGAAGTCACCGATCGAAACCACGCTGGTCGGAATCCGCTCCAGGCCGGCGTGGGCGGGGTCGATGCCCGACATCAGCCAGTCCATGACGATGCCGCCATTGTTGAGCCAGATGAACAGGGAAAAGGTCTGGTTGGGTTCGCGCACCGGTTTGGACGCAAGCAGTCCGTCAGCCACCAGGGGCTGCAGCGTGGCAAGCATCTCGGGCCGCTCCAAATATCTGGCCAGCCGGTCGCCGCCATCGATATGGTCAAGCGTGCGCAGATGGGCTGTTACCCAGCCGGTGAATCGCTCGATGGTCGCCGCTGTCGGCTGCAAGGGATGCGTGCGGCCGTCCCCACCCGCCACATACTCGGCGATGTTGTAGTGCAGCATCTCCTTGATGAAGGCGTCCGCCGTATTGCGGCTGGCCACCGCGTTCTTGTGCACGACCTCGATGAAACGTGATACGGTCAGTTCCTTGCGGCGGTCATTCGGGTCGCGCCTGAAGTGCATGGCAAGGCCGACATGACCCAACAGCCAACGCTGCTGGGTGGCAAAGATGGAAGCCAGCCGCGGGCTTTCCTCGTAGATACGGATCAGGGACTGCGACTGTTCCTGAACGTAGCGGTGCAAGGCCGGATGGCCGGCTATGTCTTCCAGATTCAGCGCTGATCTCCCGATGCTTTGAATCAACTCGGATGGCGAGGTTGCGTTCCCCATTTTCCAGTCTTCACCACGCATGTCCAGACGTACCAATCGCGGAGGACAGGGCCAGCCGAGCCCCAGGTCCACGGCAGCGGTTAGATGCGCATTTCGCCAACTGCTCGCTATGGCTTGGAAAACGCCTCTCAACTATGGTCAGCCGAACGGTGGAATCCAGCCAAGCGAGCTGCGTGGTGCGACGGTTGTCCGCAGGGGCATTTCCTTTTGCTGGTCCGTCGCGGCATCTTTCACCCCATCACCCCCGGGCGATTAACTGTTGGACAGGTTCGATCCCACCTTCCGACCGGAGTTCAGGCCGGCCCAGCGGGTCATGTCACCTTCACTCGGCGGCCTGGACCCGATTGGCCGCGATGATCGCCCGGATCTCGGACCGGCAGGAGCCGCAATTGGTGCCCGCCTTCAGCGTGGCGCCGATGGCGTCGACGCTGGTGCAGCCAGCCGCCACGGCAGCCGTGATCTGGTTGACCCCAACGTTGAAACAGGAGCAGACGGTCGCGCCGGCATCTGGCCGCTCGGCACCGGCGCGGCCGGCGACGATCCTGAAACGCTGCCGCTGGCTGGCGTGGACCTCATCGAGTTGCTCGGCCGCCCAGCCGCGCGACACCGCGACCGGACCGGGCGCGATGAACAAGGCACCCACCAGATGCTCGCCGTCGAAGGCGGCGATGCGGTGCTGGCCGGCCTCGCGGTCGTGATAGGCAAGCATTTCGCCATCCGCAGCATCGAAGAGCGAACCGGCGAAGGCCGTCCAGTCGACATCGTCGCGGGCAAAGGCGAGCTCGACCCGCCAGCCGCCCCGGCATCTGGCTACCGCCCAATAGTCGGCCATCGCCACGGGCCTTTTGCGTGTCACGGCAAAGCCGAATGCCCGAGCGGTGAATTTCTCGATGCGGGCCGCGACATGCTTCAGCGCCGGCTGGCCCGACACCGGATCGGTAAGCGATGTGGTGAGCGTGTCGAGCCGACCCCTGGCGGCGAATTGATCGGTCCAGTGCATCGGCGCGAACACGCTGCCCTGACGCTGGCGCGTGGTCACCAGCGCGCGGACCAGCACTTCGCCGCGCGGAGTCGAGACGCGTGCGATGTCAGCATCGCCAACGCCGTGGCGTTGCGCATCCACCGGGTGGATTTCGACGAAGGGCTCGGCGATGTGCTGGGACAGGCGCGGGCTTTTGCCGGTGCGGGTCATGGTATGCCAGTGGTCGCGGATGCGGCCAGTGTTGAGGATGAGCGGGAAGTCGGGGGCGGTGCGGGTTTCGACGGTCGGGCGGATGGCGATGAAGCGCGCCTTGCGGTCGGGCGTGTAGAAGTTGCCGTTGGCGAAGAAGCGAGTGGGCTGGTGCCCGGTCGAGTTGACCGCGTCGGGCGGAGGTTCAGCTTGAGTACTTCCGCCTGGCTGAAGTGCTGGCCACTGAAACGGCGCAAGCGCTTCATACCCATCGGGGTCAACATCAGCATAGGCCCCGATGTCAAAATCCCGCGCGCCGTCATTCTCGAATCCTGACAACGCGGCGTGCTCAGCAAAAATCTCCGCTGGCGTCTCATGCGCAAACGCGTCGTCAAAGCCCATGCGCCGCGCCACCTCGGCAATGATCCACCAGTCGGGCCGCGCCTCGCCGGGGGCCGGCAAGAACGCGCGCTGGCGCGAGATGCAGCGCTCGGAATTGGTGACGGTGCCGTCCTTCTCGCCCCAGGCCGTCGCCGGCAGCCGGACATGGGCATGGCGGACCGTGTCGGTCTCGGCCAGCACGTCCGACACCACGACGAAGGGGCAGGCCTTGATCGCCGCTTCGACGGCGCCTGCATCCGGCATCGAATCGACCGGGTTGGTGGCCATGATCCACAGTGCTTTCACGCGCCCGTCGGCAACCGCCTTGAACATCTCGACCGCCTTGAGGCCGGGCTTGCCTGCAATCTCCGGTGTCTTCCAGAAGCGACGCACGCGTTCGCGATGCTCGAGATTTTCGATCTCCATATGGGCGGCGAGCATGTTGGCCATGCCGCCGACCTCGCGGCCGCCCATGGCATTGGGCTGGCCGGTGACCGAGAACGGTCCGGCGGCGGGCTTTCCGATACGGCCAGTGGCAAGATGGCAGTTGATGATGGCGTTGACCTTGTCGGTGCCCTGGGACGACTGGTTGACGCCCTGGCTGTAGACGGTGACGGTCTTTTCGGTCCTGGCAAACAGGCTGTAGAAACGGCCGAGCTCGTCTTCGCTGAGCCCCGTGGCGGCAGCGACGCCGGCAAGGTCGAGCGCGGAGGCGGCGAACAGTGCCTGTCCAAAGCCGGACGTATGCGCCGTGATATAGGCACGGTCGAGCGCATTGTGCTGACCGAGCCATGCCAGCAGGCCGGTGAACAGGGCGACGTCGCCATCCGGCGCGATCGCCAGGTGCATGTCGGCGATATCAGATGTCATGGTGCGGCGCGGGTCGACCAGCACCACCTTCATCTCGGGCCGTTTTTCGCGGGCAGCCGCGATGCGCTGATAAAGCACCGGATGGCACCAGGCGAGGTTGGATCCGACCAGCACGATCAGATCAGCCAGTTCCAGATCCTCGTAGCTTCCCGGCACCGTGTCGGAGCCGAAGGCGCGGCGGTGGCCGGCGACGGACGAAGCCATGCAGAGACGCGAATTGGTGTCGATGTTGGCCGAGCCGACAAAGCCCTTCATCAGCTTGTTGGCGAGGTAGTAGTCCTCGGTCAGCAACTGGCCGGAGACGTAGAAGGCGACCGCGTCGGGACCATGCTCGGAAATGACTTGCGAGAAGGTCGAGGCGACGAGGTCGAGCGCCTCGTCCCAAGAGGAGCCCCGGCCGTGGATTTGCGGACGGAGCAACCGGCCGTCGAGGCCGATGGTCTCGGCGAGCGCGGAGCCCTTCGAGCAGAGCCGGCCGAAATTCGCCGGATGATCGGGGTCGCCACGGACGGACACCTGCCCGTCCGTGGCGACCTTTGCCAGCACGCCGCAGCCCACCCCGCAATAGGGGCAGGTGGTCCTCACCTCTCGCGCTTCAACGATCTCCATGTCAGGCGGCGCGGCTGGCCAGCGCTTCCAGCGCGATGAACAGGCGCTCGCCTTCCCGCTTCACGGGAATGGTGCGCACGGCGCCTTCGTCGGCGCCAAGCGCCTTGCCCGTCTCCAGCGAGATGACCCAATTGTGCAGAGGGCACGTCACGGCCGCGCCATGGATGATGCCCTGGCTCAGCGGTCCGCCCTTGTGAGGGCAGTGGTCCTCGATGGCGAAGACCGCGTCGTCCGCTGTGCGGAAGACGGCGATCTTGCCTTGTGGTGTGGCGACGCAACGCGCGCCCCGCCGGGGAATGTCGGAGAGGGTGCCGATGGCGATCCAGTTCATAGCACTGCCTTTGCTTGATAGGATCGCGCCCAGGCGCCCCCCTCTGTCCTGCCGGACATCTCCCCCTCAAGGGGGGAGATTGGCAGCTTCAGGCTCACCGCCCATTCTGCAACGTCGACAATTGGCGAAGGCCGCCATGGTGATCGATCTCCCCCCTTGAGGGGGAGATGGCCGGCAGGCCAGAGGGGGGTGGCTCGCGCTGACATCTCCATCACTCCGCCGCCTGCGCAAACCCGACCGAAGCCATCGGCCGGAACTCGTGCTTGTCCTTGCCGGAGACGCGCTCGGACCACGGATCGACCTGGGCAAACTTCTGCGAAAAGACGAAGCGCTCGTAATAGGCTCGACGCTTCTCGCCATCGTCCATGATCTGGCGCTTGACCTCGGCTATGCCGATGCGCTTGGCCCATTTGTAGATGCGCTCGAGGTATCGGCCTTGCTCGCGATACATCTGCGTCAGCGCCACGATGTGCTCCAGCGCCTCGTCCTCGGTCCTGACCAGGCCGAGCACTTCCGTGCCCTTGATATCGAGACCGGCGGCACCGGCGAAGTGGATCTCGTAGCCGCTGTCGACGCAGATCACGCCGACATCCTTGCACGTCGCCTCGGCGCAGTTGCGCGGACAACCCGACACCGCCATCTTGACCTTGGCGGGGGTCCACGAGCCCCACATGAATTTCTCGATGCGAATGCCGAGACCGGTCGAATCCTGCGTGCCGAAGCGGCACCAGTCCGAGCCGACGCAGGTCTTCACCGTGCGCAGCCCCTTGGCGTAAGCATGGCCGGAAACGAAGCCGGCCTGGCCGAGATCGGCCCACACCGCCGGCAAATCCTCCTTGCGGATGCCGAGCATGTCGATGCGCTGGCCGCCAGTGACCTTGACCATCGGGATCTCGAACTTGTCGACGACGTCGGCGATGGCGCGCAGTTCGGCGGCGTTGGTCACGCCGCCCCACATGCGCGGCACCACCGAATAGGTGCCGTCCTTCTGGATGTTGGCGTGGACGCGCTCGTTGATGAAGCGCGACTGGTAGTCGTCGGCGTAGTCGTCAGGCCAGTCGCAGACGAGGTAGTAGTTGAGCGCCGGCCGGCATTTGGCGCAGCCGCAGGAGGTCTTCCACTCCAGTTCCTGCATGACCGCCGGAATGGTCTTCAGCGCCTTGGCCTTGATCAGCCGGCGCACCTCGTCATGGCCGAACGTGGTGCAGGAGCACATGGGCTGTACGGCGGCCGGGTTGTAGGTGTCGCCGAGGGTCAACACCATCAGCTTTTCGACCAGCCCGGTGCAGGAGCCGCAGGAGGCCGACGCCTTGGTGTGGGCGCGCACGTCGTCGAGCGAAGTCAGGCCCTTGCCCGTGATCGCGCCCGTGATCTTGCCCTTGCAAACGCCGTTGCAGCCGCAGATTTCCGCATCATCCGGCAAGGCTGCAACGGCCGCCATAGGGTCCAGCGGGGTACCCCCCTGGTAGGACTGGCCGAAGATCAACGTATCGCGCATTTGCGATATGTCGGTTTGTTTCTTCTTCAGGTCGTTGAACCAGGCGCCGTCCGATGTCTCGCCATAAAGCACCGTGCCGATGATGCGGTCGTCCTTGAGCACCAGGCGTTTGTAGACGCCGGCGGAAGCATCGCGCAGCACGATCTCCTGGCGGTCGTCGCCGTCGGCGAAGTCGCCGAGCGAAAAGAGGTCGATGCCGGTGACCTTGAGCTTGGTCGGCGTGTCCATGTGGACGAAGGCAGCTGTCTCGTCGCCGGCAAGCTGATGAGCGGCAACACGCGCCATCTCGTAGAGCGGCGCCACCAGCCCATAAACCATGCCGCCCACCTCGGCGCATTCGCCGAGCGCGAAGATGTCGGGGTCGTTGCTGCGCATGCCGGCATCGACAACGATGCCTCTGTTGACGGCAACGCCTGCATCCTTGGCCAGCGCGGCGTTGGGCCTGATGCCGACCGCCATCACCACCAGCGTCGCCGGGATGATGGTGCCGTCGGCGAGTTCCACCTGCTCGACCTTGCCATTGCCCGTAATCGCCTGGGTGTTGGCCTTGGTGATGACCTTGATGCCGCGCTCCTCCACCGCGCGCTGCAGGAGATAGCCGGCGGCCGGATCGAGTTGGCGCTCCATCAGCGTCGGCATGACATGCAGCACGGTGACGTCCATGCCTTGCGCGTTGAGGCCGGCCGCCGCCTCCAATCCGAGCAGGCCGCCGCCGATGACCACGGCCTTGGCCCGCGACTGGGCGGCGAGCATCATTGCCTGGACGTCGTCCAGGTCGCGATAGGTCAGTACGCCCGGCAGATTGTGGCCCGGCACCGGGATGATGAACGGCACCGAGCCGGTGGCGATGACGAGCTTGTCGTAGGGCTCGGTGACGCCATGGTCGGAGGTGATCGTCTTCGCCGTGCGGTCGATGGCCACGATCTTGTGGCCCTTGTAGAGGGTGATGCCGTGCTTGATGTACCAGCCGTCGCCATGGATGATGATTTCCTCATAGGCCTTCTCGCCTGAGAGAACCGGCGACAGCATGATGCGGTCGTAGTTCACGCGCGGCTCGGCGTTGAAGATGGTGACGGCGTAGCGGCCCGGCGCCTGCTCCAGCAGATGCTCCAGCATGCGCCCGGGGGCCATGCCGTTGCCGATGATGACGAGTTTTTCGGTCATGGCGTTACTCCGCGGCTTCGACGAAGCGGTGGCGTTCGTAGAGGAATTTCAGCACCGCCTCGCGGCAGCGCAGGAAGGTGCGGTCGGAAGCAAGTTCGATGCGCCGGCGTGGCCGCGCCAGCGGCACGGGAAGCACTTCGCCGATGGTCGCGGCCGGACCGTTGGTCATCATGACGATGCGGTCGGACAGCAGCACCGCCTCGTCGACGTCATGGGTGATCATGATCGTCGTCGAGCCGAGTCTGGAATGGATATCCATCACGGCGTCCTGCAGATGGGCGCGCGTCAGCGCGTCGAGAGCTCCGAACGGCTCGTCGAGCAGCAGGATCTTGGGCTCCATGGCCAACGCCCGTGCGATGCCGACGCGCTGCTTCATGCCGCCGGAGATTTCGGCCGGGCGCTTGTCGCTTGCATGCGCCATCTGCACGAGGTCGAGATTGCGCATGATCCAGTCATGCCGCTCGGCCTTGCTCTTCGAACGGCCGAAGACTTTCGACACCGCCAGGTTGATGTTTTCGTAGACGGTCAGCCACGGCAACAGCGAATGGTTCTGGAACACTACGGCACGTTCGGGGCCGGGGCTGTCGACTTCCTTGTCTTCCAAAAGCACGGCGCCGGCGGAAATCTTGGTCAAGCCGGCGATCAGGTTGAGCAAGGTCGACTTGCCGCAACCCGAATGACCTATGATGGAGACGAATTCACCCTTGTGGATGGTCAGCCTGATGTCCCTCAGCACCTCGCTGACCTGGCCGCCACGCGCGAAGGATTTGTCGATGTGGTCGAGTTTGAGATAGGCGGTCATGGCGCTGTCCTCACTTTGCCGTCGTGCCGCGGGTGACAAAGGCGCCGACCGCCGCGACCAGGCGGTCGAGGCAGAAGCCGGTGACGCCGATATAGGCGAGCGCGACGATGATGTCGGGCAGCCGTGACGAGTTCCACGCGTCCCAGATGAAGAAGCCGATGCCGACGCCGCCGGTCAGCATTTCGGCTGCGACGATGGCAAGCCAGGATAGGCCGATGCCGATCCTCAAGCCGGTGAAGATGTAAGGCGCCGCGGCCGGCACCATGATCTTGACGAAGAATTCGAGCTGGTTCAGCCGCAGGATGCGGGCGACGTTGCGGTAGTCCTGCGGGATGTTGCGCACGCCGACGGCGGTGTTGATGATGACCGGCCAGATCGAGGTGATGAAGATCACGAACAGCGCCGATGGATTGGAGTCGCGGAAGGCGGCGAGCGACAGTGGCAGCCAGGCGAGCGGCGGCACGGTGCGCAGGATCTGGAACACCGGATCGAGGCCGCGCATCGCCCAGACCGACTGACCGACCAGCGCGCCGAGCGCGACGCCGACCACCGCCGCCATGCCGAAGCCGATGGCGACGCGCTGCAGCGAGATCAGCACCCGCCAGGCAAGACCGATGTCCTGGGGGCCGTTGTCGAAGAACGGATGCGCGATCAGGTCATAGGCTTCGTTCCATACCTGGCTCGGCGGCGGCAGGCTTGCCGTCGGCGACGAGCAGGCGACCTGCCAGACGACGAGCAGAAGGGCGATGACGATGGCGGGCGGGACGAGGGCGCTGGCGACCTTGCCTGCGATCGATACCAGATCAATGCGCCGCCGCGTCTTGGCGGTGAAGGCGACCACCTCGGCCGGCTTGGCCGGGAATGCTTTTACCTTGGTGTCCTCGATGGCTTGGATGGACATGTCCTGGGAAAACTCCGTGGCGTCTGGTCGAACTGAACGAGAGACGGCGAAATGCCGTTTGGCCTGACTAGGCCGATGCCTTGATCGTCAGGCTGTCGAGATAAGCCGAGGGGTTGGCCGGATCGAAAGTCTTGCCGTCGAAGAAAGTCTCGACGCCGCGCGAAGACGAGGCCGGGATGTCGCTTGCCGCGACACCGAGTTCCTTGGCCGCCTCGCGCCAGATATCCTCGCGGTTGACCTGGTCGACCAGCGCCTTGATGTCGGTGGTCGGCGCGAACTTGCCCCAGCGGATGTTCTCGGCGAGGAACCAGCTGTCGTGGCTCTTGAATGGGTAGGAGACGCCGCCCTTCCAGAATTTCATGTAGAGGTCGGTGGCGGTGGCGACCCGGCCGTTGCCGTAGTTGATGTCGCCCTTGAGGCGGCCGACGATGTCGGCGACAGGCACGTTCATCCATTGCCGCTTGCCGATGATGGCGGCCATCTCGTCCTTGTTCTCCTTGGCGTCGCACCATTGCTGTGCCGCCATCACCGCCATGACGATCGCCTTGGTGGCGTTCGGGTATTTCTCGATGAAGGCGGCGCGCAGGCCGAGCGCCTTTTCCGGATGACCCTTCCAGATCTCGCCGGTCGTGGCGGCGGTGAAGCCGACGCCCTGGTGGACGAGCTGTTCGTTCCACGGTTCGCCGACGCAGAACACGTCCATGTTGCCGACCTTCATGTTGGCCACCATCTGCGGCGGCGGCACGACGATGGTCGAGACGTCCTTGTCGGGGTTGATGCCGCCGGCGGCCAGCCAGTAGCGCAGCCACAGATCATGTGTGCCGCCCGGGAAGGTCATGGCGGCCTTGACCTCCTTGCCTGCCGCCTTCTTGGCGGCGAAGGCGTCCTTCAGCTTGGAGGCATCGAGGCCGACGCCGGTGGCGGCATACTCCTGGGCTACTGAAATGCCCTGGCAATCGTAGTTGAGGCGAGCGACGACTGCCATCGGCAGCGGCTGGTTGTTCTGCGTCACCTTGCCGGTGTGCATGAGATAAGGCATCGGCGTCAGGATGTGGGCGCCGTCGATGCCGTTGGCTTCGCCGCCGAGCATCAGATTGTCTCGCGTCGCCCCCCAGGAGGCCTGCTTGAGCACCTCGACATCAGGCATGCCGAATTTCGCGAACAGGCCCTTCTCCCTGGCGATGATCAGAGGCGCGGCATCGGTCAGCGCGATGAAGCCGAGCTTGGCGCCGGTCACTTCGGGACCTTTGCCTTCGGCATGGGCGCCCGCAGGAAACAATGACCTTGCGGCAATAAACAGTCCCGCCGTCAGCGCGCTGCTGGCCAGAAAATCACGGCGGGTGAAATCCTTGAGGGATGTGCCAGTTCCGATCCGTTTCGTCATCGTCGTCTCCGGTTGAGCGCCTTGGAAGCGCCGTCGATTGCGTGTTCGGCCAAAAACAAAAAAGCCGCCGTCCAGGCCTTCGCGCATCCCTGGGGATTGCGCAGTGGCCTGAGCGGCAGCTTTGCCTGTGGCGCCCGCCATTGGACGCCTGTTCCGTTGCCCGAGAAGGGCTCGCTCATTTCAATGCAGGAACCGTGCCAGTTTCCTTCTGGAAGAAAACATCAAATGAATTCAGTGGGATCGGAGCATCACGCGGCAACTCGATCCACCGCGATTGGGGTCAAACATTGATCACCTTGCCTACAGGGGCGCATAATTTTTGTGCAATGCACAAGGATGGCGCAGAAATGATCAGGCTTCTCCGAGGGTCGTTTTTTGGCTGTCGACATAGGCGTCGATCTCGTCCGGATCGAAGATCTGGCCGTTGAAGAAGCCGTCCGGGCCGAGCACCAGGCTGGCGCCCGCCGAGCCCACCGGCGTCGCCACCTTCAGCGCACCCTCGACCTTGGCATTGGCGCCCGGCAGCGCGACGCCGAGCGGCTTCAGCGCCGACCGGTAAAGGTCGGGCCGGTAGCAGTCGCGGGCGATGGCGAGATTCTCCGGCGTGTGCGCGACATGACCCCAGCGCACCATCTGGGTGTAGAACCACAGCGCATGGCTCTTCCAGGGGAAATTGGCGGCCTTGTCGAAAGGCACGAAGAAGTCCTCGACGGCCCGCTGTGCGCCGCCGCCGAGCTGCAGATGCCCGGTCAGGATCGGCATCTGAACGGCCGCCTCCTGGCCAAGGAAGCCGGGCTGCGCCATCAGCGCCGCCAGTTCGGCGCGATTTGCAGGGTCCTGGCACCAGCACGCCGAGTGATGCAATGCGCGCAGCAGTGCAGCCAGGGCCTCGGGATTTTGCTCGGCCCAGGCCTTGCGCGCGCCGATGACCTTTTCCGGGCTGTTGCGCCAGAGCAGCGCCTTCACGGTGACGATATGGCCGGTGCCGGCCGCCACCGCGGCGCTGTTCCAGGGTTCGCCGACGCAATAGCCGTCGATGCGCCCAGTGGCCAGCGCGTCGGCCATGAAGGGCGGCGGCACAATCACGATCTCGATCTGCCGCTCTGGATCGATGCCGCAGGCGGCAAGCCAGTAGCGCAGTTCGTAATTGTGCCCGGAATGCGGGTGCACGACGGCAAAGCGCAGCGCCTCGCGGCCGGCGGCCGCCCGCTCGCGGATGAACGCACCGAGGGCCGCGCCGGCGCGAGCCGGATCGAGATCGGGTACGGCGCCGTGCGCCGCCATGCCGGCCCAGACGGCGTTGGAGATGGTGACGCAGTTGCCACCGAGCCCCAGCGAAAAGGGCACGATGGTCTCGGAGGCGAGGGGGGTGAGGCCAAGATTGCAGGCAAGCGGCATCGGTCCCAGCATGTGCGCAAGGTCGAAATGGCCGATGGCGATGCGGTCGCGGATGTTGGCCCAGGAGGTCTCGCGGTGCAGCGCCAGATCGATGCCTTCGCGCGCGGCAAAGCCCAGTTCGCCGGCTGCCACCAGGACGGCGCTATCGAAAAGCGGCATGAAGCCGGCGGTGATCTGATGCTCGGCGCCCATGTCTATTCGTCCCCCGGTCCGAGAAGCCCGGCGGCAGTCACCAGGCTCTGGGCGATATCGCTGATCTTGCGGTTCTGGTTCATCGCCGTCTTGCGCAGCAGCATATAGGCGGCCTCTTCGCTCAGGCCGCGCGATTTCATCAGGATGCCCTTGGCGCGGTCGATCACCTTGCGGCTCTCGAGCTCGCTGCGCGCCTCGTCCAGTTCGCGCGCCATGCGCGAGAAAGCGTTGAAGCGGCTCACCGCCATGTCGAGGATCGGCTTGACGCGCTCCTGCCTCAACCCGTCGACGACATAGGCCGAAACGCCGGCATCGACCGCGGCCTCGATCGAGGCCTGGTCGGAGCGGTCGACGAACATGGCGATCGGCCGCTTTACCGCACGTGACAGCTGGAACATGTTTTCCAGCATGTCGCGGTTGGGGTTTTCCAGATCGATGACGATGACGTCGGGCTCGATCTCGGCGATGCGGCGCGCAATGCCACTGACGTCATGGATGACGGTGACCCGCTGATGGCCCGCCTCGCGCAAGCCAGCCTCGATTATCGAGGCACGGATGCGGTTTTCGTCGATCACCAAGACGGCGAGTGAAGTTCGGATCATGCCCGCATTGTGGGCACGCTCGGAAATTTGTGCAATGCGGCAATGGCGGCGTCGGCGGGAGGCGACGGCTGTCAACGGCTATCCTTGGCGGCAACCCGCCAAGGGTTGGATCAGGAGACGGTTGGATCAGGAGACGGAGCGACCTCAGCCGCAGACGCGAACGTCCTCGAACACTCTGTGGTGGTGGCGCCAATGCACAATCGTTTCCGTGTGGCAGCGGTGATGGTGGTGGCGCCAGCGGTAGCCGCCATTGTCGTAGTCATCGTACTGAGCGTTCTGGTCGCCGTCATACTCGTTGTCATAGTGGCGCATATGATGACGGCGAACGACGATTCCGGAATCGTCATCCGAGGAATATTGGCCGCCGTCGTCGGACTGGATAGTCAGGCTGGCGGCTTGGGTTGGCGCCATCGCTGCCGCTGTCGCGGCGAATGCCAGCACCGAGGCCAAAATCAACTTTTTCATTCCATCCTCCTGTATATTCAACACATAAACTCGCTGAAGAACCGGGTGTTCCGCTCGAATCCACACGCTTTGCGACGCCGGCGACATCAAGGTGTTATCGGCCACATGCTACAGGCGAACGAAGGCGGTCAGCGGCAGATGGTCGGAGGCCACGCGCGACAGCGGCGTGTCATGCGCTTCGACGGTCGCGATCATGCCGTGCCGGTTGGCCATGATCCGGTCGAGTGCCAGCAGCGGCAGGTTGGACGGGAAGGTGGGGACTGCTGGCGGCTGCGGGCCGAAGGTTGCGTGCAGCGTGTTCAGCGCGGAGCGGTTTCCGAGCCGCCATTCGTTCAGATCGCCGAGCAGGAGCGTCGGCTTCTCGTCGGGGCTGTTCATGATATCAAGCACGACCTGGGCCTGCTGCGAGCGGGAGCGGCGCAGCAACCCCAGATGGGCCGCGATGATGCGCAAGGACTGGTTCCCGTCGAGATCGATCTCGGCCACCACGGCACCGCGGGGTTCGAGACCTGGAAGCCTGATCTGATGCACGTCGCGAACGACGCCCCTTTTGAACAGCAGGACATTGCCGTGCCAGCCATGGCCTTTGCCCGTTGCGGAAATGGGCACAGGCACGAGGCCGGTTTCCAGTTCAAGACGGTGCAGGTCGAGGAGCCCGTCGCGGTCGCCGAAGCGATTGTCGGCCTCCTGCAGGGCGATGACGTCGGGGGCGATCTCGCGGATGACGCGGCTGGTGCGGTCGGGATCGAACTTGCGGTCGACGCCGATGCATTTGTGGACGTTGTAGGAGGCGACCAGCGTCCCGGTGACGCCGTCCTTCTTCGGCGACAAGGCGTTGGCCTTGCGCATCCGCCTGTCGCGAATGGACAGGAGCATGCTGGCCGGCAGGCTGCGCCCATTCATTCGCATAGCGTGCCCATCATCCCTGCCGTTCTCATCATGCACCTAGAAATAGAGTCATTCGGCCGATGTTCCATGGTTGGCGACACGCTATCGGGCAAACACGTCATTTTGTTAAAGACAGGATTTCTCAGAGATAGGGCGATCCCAGCCAGAGGATGCGGTCAAACAGGCGGATGATGAAGGGCCGCGCGCGCAAGGAGGCCAGCGTCACTGGAACGGCCGTTTCGATCGCCGATCCGATCCGGGTCTCGATCTCGGTGGCAAAACCCGCGTCGAGGACCTCCAGATCGATCTCGAAGTTGAGCCGCAGCGAACGTGCATCGAGGTTGGAGGACCCGACATAAGCCCATACGCCGTCGATCGAAAGCAGCTTGGAATGATCGAAGGGGCCTTCCGTGCGCCATATGCGGCAATAATTCTTCAGGATCTGGTCGAATTGGGCGGTCATGGCGCGGTCGACGAGGAAGAGGTTGTTCACCGCCGGCACCACGACATCGATCTCGACGCCGCGCCTGGCCGCGGTAACCAGGGCGCTGATCAGTTCCCGGTCCGGCAGGAAATAGGGCGACATCAGGCGTATCGACTTGCGCGCGACCGAGAAGGCGCCGATCATCAGTTTGTGGTTGGTTTCGTTGCTGGCGTCCGGCCCGGATGCAACCGCACGCACCAGCATCGGCTGGCCAGCGGGCGGTGAAACCGGTGTGATCCGCCAGGCATCGCCCTTCAGCGCCTCCTTGGTGGCGAAGCGCCAGTCTTCCGCGGCGACCGAGAAGAGATCGGCGACAACGGGTCCGGTGACCTGGAAATGCGTGTCCTGGGCGCTGTTCGACCCGGCGAACTCCGCTGAAAAACCCTTGCGGATGTTCATGCCGCCGGTAAAGGCAACCGTGCCGTCGACCACCAGGATCTTGCGGTGGGTCCGCAGATTGGCATAGGGCAAGCGCAGGCCCATGACGATGTTGCCGTTGAAAACATCCGCCGTGATGTTGGCGCGACGCAGATGCCCCAGGATGCTGGGGACGGAGTAGCGGGCGCCGACGGCATCGATCAGCACACGCACGGTGACGCCGCGCTGGACAGCGCCGGCCAGTGCTTCGACGAAAAGCAGGCCGACCGCGTCATTGTCGAAAATATAGGTCTCGAGCAGGACGCTGCGCTCGGCCCCGTCGATCGCCGCGCACATGGCGGGGTAGGCCTCGTCGCCGCTTTCCAGCACGTCGATTGCATTTCCCGGGTTGAGCGCGCGCCGCGCCACCCTGTCGCCCAGCGTTCTGAGGCCGGTGAACCGCTGTCCATAGCGCTCGATGATCAGCGCCTCTTCGGCGGCGACGTCGCGCTCATGCTTGGCCGACACCAGGCCCTCGGCAAGCGGGCGCTGCGCGCTGATCGTGGCGCGGCGGATGCGGTTGATGCCGGCCACGGCATAGATCAGCACGCCGAGAATCGGCGACAGCACCATGATGCCGACCCAGCCGGTGGCGGCGCGGACGTCCTCCTTGGTCATGACGGCATGGGCAATGCCGATGGTCGCCATCACCACCGAGATGATCGCCAGTATTTGGGGCCAGTGAATCGCCAGGGTCTCGAACATTGCCAGGACTATCCAGCGAGCGCCCGCGGAAGGCAATGCAGCCGGCGATTTCCACACTCACCCATTGGGCTCCGCCGGTGAGAGAACGGCCGGCGCACGGTTATTTGAGCAAGCCAACCAGGACATTGAAAGCGGCGTCGATATCGGCGCGCACCGCGGCCTTGACGGCGTCGCCGTCGTGATCACACAGGGCCGCGAACATCTCCTGATGATGTTCGTTGGCGGTCGAATAGTTTCCCGAATCGTGCAGCACGTTGAAATAGGGGCTGATCTGCAGCCACAGGTTCTCGATGGGAAGGACGGACGATGAGCACAAAGGCACCTGAAACGGCGGCGGAATTTCTGGCCGGCCTCAATGGACAGCGCGTGCTGGTGACAGCAGGCGCCGGCGGCATTGGTTTCGCCATCGCCGACACGCTGTCGCGGCTCGGGGCGCGCATCGTCGTCTGCGACGTGTCCGACGAGGCGCTGGCTGCCGCTCCCGGCAAGATCGATCTGGTGGCCGCGGTCAAGGCCGACGTCTCACACGAAGACGACGTCGACCGGCTGTTCGAGACGGTCGCCGAAAAGCTCGGCGGGCTCGATGCCCTGATCAACAATGCCGGCATTGCCGGCCCGACCGGCGGCGTCGACGAGATCGAGCCGAACGACTGGCGGCGCTGTCTCGATGTCTGCCTGACCGGCCAGTTCCTGTGCGCGCGGCGCGCCGTGCCGATGATCAAGGCGGCGGGAGGCGGCTCGATCGTCTCGATGTCGTCGGCCGCCGGCCGCCACGGCTATGCTTTCCGCACGCCTTACTCGGCCGCCAAGTTCGGCGTGATCGGCTTCACACAGAGCCTTGCCAAGGAGCTCGGGCCGCACGGCATCAGGGTCAATGCCATCCTGCCCGGCATCATCGAGGGTCCCCGCATCGAGGGCGTCATCTCGGCGCGCGCCAGGCAGATCGGCATCAGCCACGAAGAAATGACCGGGCGCTATCTGCAGAACATCTCGCTGCGCCGCATGACCAGCCCTTATGATGTCGCCTCGATGGTCGCCTTCCTGCTTTCGGATGCGGGGATAAACATTTCCGGCCAGTCGCTCGGCGTCGACGGCAATGTCGAAACACTTTGAGGGCAAGATCCATGGCACAGGTTGCGATCGTCGGCAGCGGATTCATCGGGCGGGCCTGGGCGATCAGTTTCGCGCGCGCCGGTCATGACGTCCGCATGTGGGACCAGTCCCGCGCCGCGACCGGCGGCGCGCGCGACTACATAGCCGGTGTGCTCGGCGATCTCGCTGCCAACGACCTGCTGCGGGGACAGTCCGCCGCCACCGTGCTCGATCGCATCACTGTTGCCGCCGAACTCGGCGAGGCGCTGGCCGGCGCGATCCATGTCCAGGAGAACACGCCGGAAAATCTCGAGGTCAAGCGTGAGGTGTTTTCGCTGATCGACTCTGCTGCCGATCCGCGAGCGGTGATCGCCAGTTCCAGCTCGGCGCTGTTGCCGTCGAAATTCACCGACCATTTGCAAGGGCGGCATCGCTGCCTTGTCGTGCATCCGATCAATCCGCCCTACCTCATTCCCGCCGCCGAGGTCGTGCCAGCGCCGTGGACATCGGCCGAGACGCTCGAAAGAACACGCGCCTTCCTCATCGAGGCCGGCCATGCGCCGCTGGTGATGAAGCGCGAACTCGACGGGTTCATCATGAACCGCCTGCAGGGCGCGTTGCTGGAGGAAGCGTTCCGGCTCGTCGCCGACGGCTATGCCAGCGTCGAGGACGTCGATATCGGCATCCGCGACGGGCTGGCGCTGCGCTGGTCCTTCATGGGACCGTTCGAGACCATCGACCTCAACGCGCCCGGCGGCGTGCGCGACTATGTCGAGCGTTACCAGGGCATCTATTCCAACATCTTCCCGCAGATGTTGCGCCGGATCGACTGGGCGGGCGAGGTGATGGAGACGGTCGAGGCCGAGCGCGGCAAACGCCTGCCGAGGGAAAAACTAGGCGAGCGGCAAGTGTGGCGCGATCGCCGGCTGATGGCGCTGGCGGCGCACAAGAAGAAATCGGATCAGGAGTTCGGACAATGAAAGAAACCAGCCGCAAGCCCGGCGCCACGGTGGCCAGGGGCAAGGTCATCATCACCTGCGCGGTGACCGGAGCGATCCACACGCCGACCATGTCGCCCTATCTGCCGATCACGCCGGACCAGATCGCGTCGGAAGCGATCGCGGCGGCCGAGGCGGGAGCGGCAATCCTGCACCTGCATGCCCGCGATCCCGAGACCGGCAGGCCCGACCAGACGCCGGAGGCGTTTGCCCGCTTCCTGCCACGCGTCAAGCAAGGCACCAATGC
>NZ_RZSJ01000149.1:0-11464 GCF_003998025.1 Mesorhizobium sp. M8A.F.Ca.ET.021.01.1.1 | reverse complement strand
GCCGGCTGATCAGGCGGTCGGCGGCGGCCCAGGCCTGTTCGGTCGTCTCGCGGGCGATGACATGCAGGCGAATGCCAAAGGAAAGTTTGCGGCCGGCCTTTTCGGCCAACTCGCGCACGGCGTCGAGCTTGCGTTCGACATCGGCCGGGGGTTCCCCCCAGGTCAGATATTTATCGATTTCCTGCGCCGCCACTTGCGATCCGGCGTCCGACGAGCCACCGAAATAGAGCGGCGGATACGGCGTCTGCACTGGCGGGAACAGCAGGCGACCGTCCTCGATGCGGAAATGCTTGCCCTGGTGCTCGACCGTCTCGCCGCTCAGCACGCGCTTGTAGATGTGGAGGAATTCCTGCGTCACCTCGTAGCGCTCGGCATGCGAGAGAAAAATGCCGTCGCCCTTGTTCTCCAGCGGATCGCCGCCGGTGACGACGTTGATCAGCAGGCGGCCGTTGGAGATGCGGTCGAGCGTGGCGGTCATGCGCGCGGCAAGCGTTGGGGACTGCAGGCCGGGCCGCACGGCTACGAGGAAACGCAGCTGCTCGGTCAGCGGCGCCAACGCCGAGGCAATCACCCAGGAATCCTCGCAGGCCCGGCCGGTCGGCAACAGCACGCCGTAATAGCCCAGCGTGTCGGCCGCTTTCGCCACCTGCGTCAGATAGGGCAGGTCAACAGCCCTGCCGCCTTCGGTCGTGCCGAGATAGCGGCTGTCGCCATGTGTCGGCAGGAACCAGAGCACCTTGATGCGGTCGGCGACATCGCGGCTCATGACCTGCCTCCCGCTGGATGGCGGCGGTGACGGCCTAGGTCTGGGGCGGTTGAAGGCAGGCGCAAAAGGTCGGGCATGGCGTGGTCCTGTCCGGGAAACAGATCGCCGATGCAGATTGCTTATTCTATAAATTCTGTAGAGTTAGTTTATTCCAAATCCTCCGCCGCAATTAGAAATTCTTCCTCATGCTGCGCCGTCCGCAACGAGCGGAGAGGCCGGCCAACTATGCAGGGCCGGCCTTGGCCTTGTCAGAACGCCGGTTCCACCGCGTTGACATTGTCCTTGGTGACGACGGTCAGCGGGATCGGCAGCCGGTCCTTGACCTCCTTGCCGTCGATGATCTCGGCCATGGTGTCGATTGCCAGGCGGCCGTCCTCGACCGGCGACTGCACGATGGTCGAATACATTTCGTTGGTGCGGATCGATTCGAACGCGTCCTTCTGGCCGTTGATGCCGACGATCGGCGGCGCCGCCTTGGAGGGATTGGCCTCCTTCCAGGCGTCGATGAAGCCGCGTGCCATGGTGTCGTCATTGGCATAGACGCCGCTGATCTGGTCACCGAAGCGAGTGATGAGGTCGCGGCTCACGACCAGCGCCTTCTGCTGGTCGAAGTCGGCATTGACGGTGTCGAGCACCTTCAAGTCGGCGCTGGTTTCCTTGAGGCGGTCGGTGAAGCCGCTGACACGGCCGATCGTCGTGCCGTTGCCGGCCTGGCCGGCGATGATCACGACAGAGCCCTTGCCGCCGAGCGCCTTGCTCAGCGAATCCGCCGCCAGCTTGCCTTCCTCGTAGACGTCAGGTCCGGTGAAGGACTTGATGAACGGCTTGGCGTCGTCGCTCATCGGCGAATTGATGAGGATCGCCGGGATGTTGGCCTGCTGCGCGCGGGCCAGGCCAGGGATGTAGGCCTGCGGGTCGAGCGGCCACAGGATGATGCCGTCAACCTTGCGCGCCACGCAGGTGTTGAGCTGCTCGGTGCCCTTCTGGACGTCGAAGTCCTGACTCAGGCTGAGAATCTCGACGCCGAGTTCCTTGGCACGGGCCTCGAGCGCCTTGTTGGCCGGCGTCGCATAGGCGTGCGAATCCGCCGCCGTCACATAGCAGACCGTCTTGGCATTGGCCCAGCCTGTCGACGCCAGCAACGCCACGGCGGCGATCTGGAGCATGCTTCTCTTGCCAATCATATCTTTCCTCCCAATCATGCTTTTCCTCCCAATCATGCTTTTCCTCCTTGAGTGATTGGATTGTCGCGAACGAGCGCGGGGCGTGTGCCCTGAGCCCTCCCCGTGGTGGTAACGGCCCGATCGAGCATGACGAGCAGGATCAGGATGAGCCCCGATACGACCTGCTGGACGTATGCGGGAACGGACTGGAACTCCATCGCGATGGTCAGCGAGCCGATCGTCAGCACGCCGCCAAGCGTGCCGAGCGCGGATCCCCTGCCGCCTTCGAGGCGGGTACCGCCGACAACGACCGCGGCGATGACGGCAACCGTCAGTTCCGAGCCGAAGACGGGCGACCCGGTGTTGGTGACGAGGCTCTGGAGAACCCCGGCGAAGCCAGCAAGCGTGCCGGCAAAGACAAAGCCGAGAAAGACGATGCGGTCCGAAGCGATGCCGCTCTCCTTGGCGGCCGCCGGATTGGAGCCGACGGCAAAGACATTGCGGCCCGGAATGGTGCGCGTCAGCCAGAAATGCAGCAGTACGATCAGGATGATGAACAGTGCGCTGCGAATGGTGAAGACATCGAGGTAGATCTTGGCCAGAGCCAGCGAAAGCATGATGTCAGTGCCCGACACCGGCTGGCTGTTGGTGATCCAGTGCGCCAGCGAGCGGAAGATCAGCATCGTGGCCAGTGTCAGGACGAGCGAATTCACCTTCAGCCCGACGACCAGGGCGCCGTTGATGGCGCCCGCCAGCGTGCCGGCAAGGATGGCGACGATCGCGGCGGGCAGGATGCCGATCTCTCGCTGCAGGATGACGGATACGATCCCGGCCAGCGCGAACACCGCGCCACCGGATAGGTCGATCTGGCCCGATATCAGAAGCACGGTAAGCCCAATGGCGATCAGGCCGATCGTGGCCGCCCTGTCGAGGCCGAGGCTGAGCGTCGAAGCCGACAGATAACCCGGAACGAGCAGCGCGGAAGCGACCAGGGTAAGGCCGAGGATGATCACGACCCGGTATCGCGAGGCGAGGACGAGAAGACGCATCAAGCCACTCCCCGCTTGCGCAACGCGGCATCCATGCCGACAGCCCCGACAATCAGGATGCCGAGCACGAAACCCTGGATCGGCGTGCGCACGCCGTCGAGCACCATGACGTTGGTCAGAAGCTGCACGAAGATCAGCCCGGCGATCGCCCGCGGCACGGAGCCGAAGCCGCCGATGATCGAGACGCCGCCGACCACCACCGCGGTGATGGCGCTGAATTCATAGCCGGCGCCTTTGTGATCACGGCACTTGCCTCGGCGGCGCTGTAATTGCCGCCGGTGGCGAGCGTCCATCGGCCCCAGAAGGAGCGCGACAGGACGAAATGGCCGATGAGGGCAATGACCAGGAAGATCAGCACCACGACCGGAATGCCGAACAGGCGGCCCTTGGCGAATTCGGCCGAGGCGGGATTGCTGCCATAGACGATGACGCCGCCAACGGCAGCCTGGACGATGCCCAGCCCGATGGTGCCGATGCCGAGTGTGGCGATGATGGGGTTGATGCCGACATAGCCGACCAGCACGCCGTTGAGCAGGCCGATCAGACCGGCGAGGCCGACCGCAAGGACAAAGGCGGGCAGAGGCCCGATCATCGGCTGCAGGCCGAGCGACAGGATGGCGCCGCAGGCTATCGTGGCCGGCACCGACAGGTCAGCCAGGCCACCGACCACCAGCACGAAGGTCATGCCAATGACGACGATGCCGACGATGGACATCGACGTCAGTACATTGAGCAAATTGCCTGACGTGAAAAAAGCGGGACTGACAGAGGAGCCGTAGAGCATGACGGCCAGGATGGCGAAAGCGAGGCCCGCCTTAGACAGGGCATCGACAAGCTTGCTGCCGCGCGTAAAACGGTCGGGGGTGACGATCTTCACGGCCGCGTCGGTCACGCCACTTCCTCCCCGGTCGCCAGGGCCATGATGCGCTCCTCGCTGAGTTCGGCGCGCTCCAGCGGCTCGCAGGCATGTCCGTCGCGCATGACCACTACACGGTCGCAGACGCCCAGGATCTCGGGCAGTTCGGACGAGATCATCACCACCGCCATGCCGCTTGCGACGAGCTGGCCGATGATGTTGTGGATCTCGGCCTTGGCGCCGACGTCGACGCCGCGCGTCGGCTCGTCGAGGATCAGCGCCGACGGCCTGGCGGCAAGCCATTTGGCGATGACCGCCTTCTGCTGATTGCCGCCGGAAAGGAGATTGATGCGCCGTTCGCCATCGGGCGGCGAAATCGAAAACTGCTTCACGTAGTCCGCCGCCAATGCCCGGTCGGCACTTCGCCTGATGCGCCCGAAACGGCTCAGGCGCCGCAAGATGGGCAGGCTGATGTTCTCCCGGATCGACATGCCAGGCACGATGCCATCGCCCTTGCGGTCCTCCGGAACGTACGCAATCCCGGCCTTAACGGCCTGCGATGGGGAATTGATCGAGACCTCGCGGCCGTTGACGCTGACCGTGCCCTCGACGAGGCGCGACAGGCCGAAGATTGCGCGCGCCACCTCGGTGCGGCCGGCACCAACCAGGCCGGTCAGGCCCAGTATCTCGCCGGCTCGCACCTCGAAGCTGACATTGCGGAAGCGCGTGCCGTCGCTGATGCGCTCGACGCGCAGCACCGACTTGCCGATCTCGGCCTGGCTTTTGGGAAAGACGTTACTGACCTCGCGGCCGACCATCAGCCTGATCATCTGCGCGGCGGTGATGCCTTCGATCGGGCGCGTCTCGATCATGGAGCCGTCGCGCAGCACGGTCACCTCGTCGGCGATCTCGAGCACGTCCTTCAAGCGATGACTGATGTAGATGATGGCGATGCCGTCATCGCGCATCTTGCGCAGGATCCTGAACAGCGCTGTTGTTTCATGCTCGCTGAGGCTCGATGTCGGCTCATCCAGCACGATGATCCGGGGTTGCGCGGCATAGGCCTTGGCGATCTCGACGAGCTGCTGCTGGCTGATCGACAGATTGCCCAGCCGCTCGCGCGGATTGATGGCCGCTCCGAGTTCGGCAAGGACGGCGCCGGCCTTCCTGACCATCTCGCCCTTGCGCAGAAAGGTCCATTTGCCGGGCATGCGGCCGAGATAGACGTTTTCCGCGACAGTCAGGTCCGGCACCAGATTGATTTCCTGGTGCACCATGCGGATGCCGAGAGCCTGGGCGTCGGCGGGACGGCGCATGCGCACCTCGGCGCCACCGACCTTGATGGTGCCGCTGGTCGGCGCGTAGGAGCCGTTGAGCACTTTCATCAGCGTCGATTTGCCGGCGCCGTTCTCGCCCACGACCGCATGCACGGTGCCGAACCTGACGGCAAAATTGACGTTTGACAGAGCCTTCACGCCCGGAAACGTCTTGCTTATGCCTCTCATGTCCAAGGCGCAGTCGGCGGCGACAGTCATGTCTGGCTACGTTCCTCCCGGCAGGCCGGCCCGTTGTCCTTGGCATCGAGCTGTTGTGTTATTTTAGTATAATTCCATTTTAGAGCGCGAACCAATGCGGCCAGAAGGCATGCCCTCTCGGCGTGCAGCTTGGTTCAGGCCTTCACTTCGCGGTGAAATTCATCACTATCGAGGATCTATTGCACTAATATAACAGTTCTGGCAAGCTGGATTCCGATGACCTGCGCGACCATCCCATTGTCGATAGAGACCACCCCTCGCATCGGGTGCATTCCGATTTACATTCTAATATAATCTGATCATTTCCGGTGAACGAAGCTACGGATTTGCCATGGACCTTGACCCTTCGACCCTCAATCGGGCTCTGCCGCTCCGCGATCAGATCTATCACAAGATCCGCAACCTGATCGTCGTCGGGCAGATGAAGCCGGGGGAAGTGATCAACGAGGTGGCGATCGCCGAAGCGCTCGGCGTCTCGCGCACGCCGGTGCGGGAAGCCGTCAAGCGCATCAGCGACGAAGGCCTGGTGAAGATCCTGGCGCAGACCGGCACCTATGTCGCGCCGATCAGTCGTGCCGATCTGGAAGAAGCCTATGTCATCCGGCGGGCACTGGAGATGGAGAGCGCACGGCGCGCGGCCGTCAAGCTCACACCGGCGTCGGCGGAACTGCTGGAGGACAATATGGCGGCACATCGGCTTGCCATATCGCGCGGCCGATACGCCACCGCGATCCAGCTCGACGACGTCTTTCATCGCACCATTGCCGAGATTTGCGGCCTGCCGATGATTTGGCGCGCCGTCGATATTTCCAAGGCGCAGATGGATCGCGGCCGCTACCTCGCCATTCCAAAGCCCGGCTACGGCGAACAGACGATCGAGCAGCACGAAGCCATCCTCGACGCGCTGAAGCGTCACGATGCCGAAGGCGCCGCGCGGGCGATGGAGCACCACCTCGAAACGTCCTTCCGCAACACGCTCGAAGTCGCCGCCGAGCTTCTCGGCTGAAGCCGGACGGCACCGCAACCGGGACACGATTGGCACATGCGAAGAATGGGACTTTGTATCGGCCTGAAGGCATAGGCGATCGCGGAATACCAGCGCGCACGCCGCGGTCTGGCCGGAGGTGCTGGCCGTCATCCGTTCCGCCACCAACTCTCTTCCTTAACGCCCGGCGAACGCAGCTTATCCAGGCGACGCTTGACCACTAACATTCTATTATATTAGTATTCCTTATGCCTTTCGCCCCCCGGCTTTGTTCGGGGTGGCCTTTTCAGAGTTTGGGTAATGACGCGCTTCATCAAGCTATCGCACGCCGACAACATCCTACTGGCGGTCGATCCATTGGCGGCCGGCGAAAAGGCCGGCGACGTGGCTGCGAGGGCTCGCATCCCGCGCGGCCACAAGATGGCCATGCTCGACATCGGGGCGGATGAACCGATCGTAAAGTATGGCCAAACCATCGGCTTCGCGCGTGGGCCGATCGCGGCCGGAGATTGGGTGCACGAGCACAATGTCTACCTGCGCGATTTCGAGCGCGACTACGAGCATGGCACCGACGTCAGGGAAACGCCGGTCCTTCCCGATGGCGAACGGGCGACTTTCATGGGCTACCGCAGGTCCAACGGCAAAGTCGGCACGCGCAATTTCATCGCCGTCCTGACCTCGGTAAACTGCTCGGCCAGCGTCGCCCGCTTCATCGTGGAAGAGGTCAACCGTTCAGGCATGCTGCGCGACTATCCCAATGTCGACGGCGCCATTGCGCTCGTGCACGGCACCGGATGCGGCATCGACACCAAGGGCCCGGCCTACGATCTGCTGAAGCGCACGCAGTGGGGTTTTGCCACCAATCCCAATGTCGGCGGCGTGCTGATGGTCGGACTTGGCTGCGAAGCTTTCCAGATCCCGCGTTGGATGCAATCTTATAACATCGAGGAAAGCACCACGTTCCGCACAATGACGATCCAGGAAACCGGCGGCACCCGCAAGACCGTCGATGCCGGGGTGAAGGCCATCGTCGAGATGCTGCCGATCGTCAATGCCGCGGAGCGGACGCCGCAGCCGGCTTCCGAGCTGGTGCTGGCGCTACAATGCGGCGGCTCGGACGGCTATTCCGGTATCAGCGCCAATCCGGCACTGGGCGCGGCAGTGGATCTGCTGGTCGCCCAAGGAGGGACCGCCATCCTTTCTGAAACACCCGAAATCTACGGCGCGGAGCATCTCTTGACGCGGCGAGCCGAAAGCCGGGCCGTCGGCGAAAAACTTGTCGAGCGCATCCGCTGGTGGGAGGACTATACCGCCAGGCACGACATGGAGATGAACAACAATCCGTCTCCCGGCAACAAGCTCGGCGGGCTGACCACCATCCTGGAGAAGTCGCTGGGCGCCTCCGCCAAGGGAGGCACGACCAATCTGCGCGCGGTGCTGGAATATGCCGAGCCTATCAACGAGCGCGGCCTCGTCTTCATGGACACGCCAGGCTACGACCCGGTCTCGGCGACCGGTCAGGTGGCGGGCGGTGCCAACATATTGTGCTTCACCACCGGGCGCGGTTCGGCCTTCGGCTGCAAGCCGACGCCGTCGATCAAACTCGCCTCCAACTCCTTCATCTTCGAGCAGATGCCCGACGACATGGACATCAATTGCGGCGACATCCTCGACGGCGTGACGCTGGCGGACAAGGGCGAGGAGATCTTCGCCGAGATCCTGCGCGTGGCATCGGGCGGGCGCACCAAGTCGGAAGCGCTCGGCTATGGCGACAATGAGTTCGTGCCCTGGAGCCTCGGCGCGACGATGTAGCAGTACCGCTCACTTTCAACACGTACCCCCAGTATCTCAGACGGAAAGAACCGCTCGGCATGAACAGGATAGACCTTGACGGCCAACACGCCGTGGTTACCGGAGGCGCGCAAGGCCTCGGCTTCGCGATGGCAAAGCGTTTTGTCGCCTCGGGCGCGACGGTCACCTTGTGGGACCTCGACGAGGCGCGCCTCGATACGGCCAAGCGGGAACTCGGCAAGGCAGCCACGACGCTGGTCGTGGACATAGCCGACTGGGGTTCGGTGGACGCCGCGCGTGCCAGGACGGAGGAGATCGCGAACAAGATCTCCATCCTCGTCAATTCGGCGGGCATTGCCGGCCCCGCCGCCCCGCTCGATACCTACGACGTCGATGTGTGGAAGAAAATCATCGACGTCAACGTCAACGGCACCTTCTACGTCAACCGCGCCGTGGTGCCGGGGATGAAGGAGCGCAATTACGGGCGCATCGTCAACATCGCCTCGGTCGCAGGCAAGGAGGGCAACCCCAACGCCGCCGCCTATTCGGCCTCGAAGGCCGCCGTCATCGGCATGACCAAGTCGCTCGGCAAGGAGCTGGCGCAGTACGACATCGCCGTCAACTGCATCTCGCCGGCCACTGCGCAGACGCGCATCCTCGAACAGCTGACGGCCGAGCACATCGAATACATGCGCTCGCGCATCCCGCGCGGCCGCCTGCTGGAGGTCGACGAGGCCGCCGCCATGGTCGCCTGGCTCGTCTCCAAGGAAAACAGTTTTACAACCGCTTCCACCTTCGACCTGTCGGGTGGGCGAACGACCTACTGACGAAAAGACGCTGTTCAGGCGGGCAGCCGACCAAGGCTGGCGGCGAAGCGCTGCACCATCGCAAGCCCGGTCTCGTTTGGCCGCATCGCTGGCGCACGGTCGTGAATCTGGATACCGGCGCGGGCGCCGAACAGCCGCTTGCCGTAGCAGATCAGGTTCTCGATGCCTTGCATGACGAAGACCGCCGCCGGCAACATTCTTTCGTAGGCCGCCTCGGCCGCTGCTTCGTCTTCGGCGCGGAACGCCTGATAGGCGCGCACGGCGTGGTCGATGCCATCAGGCGCCAGGATCATGCCACGGCAACCGATGCGGAAATTGTCGGTCAATTCCAGCCCGCCCCGCCCGTTGAAGACGGGGATGCGGCCTTCGGTGCGCTCGATCAGGCCGGCAATGTCGGTGACCGGGCCTTCGCCCTTGATCAGCCTGATGTTGGGGTGGAGCGTGACGAGCTCGCGAATCTCGTCCGATGTCAGGCCACGGCCGAAAAAGGCCGGCGCGTTCTGGATCGCCACCGGCAGGTCGGTTGCCTCGGCGACGCGGCCAAAAAAGCGGATGTATTCGGGCGCTCCATAGGATCCAACTGGCGGCGGCTGCAGGATGACCCAATCTGCGCCGAGGCTTTCCGCATGCCGGACCTGGGATATCTGCTCGGCAACGGAAGACCCGAAGATGGTGAAGGCGAGCGGTACCTTGCCGGCGGTGTCCTGCGCCGTCCACTCCATGATCGTGCGGCGCTCCGCCTCGGTCAGCTTGGCGACTTCTGTCGCGAGGCCAAGCGCCGCCATCCCATGCACGCCGCTCGCCAGGCAGATCTCGACCTGCCTGCGCATCGCCGCGCGGTCGAGTTTTTCCTGGGCGTCGAACAGGGCGTAGAGGATGGCGTGAATGCCGTGGAAATCATCGGGCTGGAATTTTGGCATCCCACGCGCCCTCAATGGCTTTCGCGCGGAATGGCGTGGCCACGGTTGCCGACCAGAAAGTCGAGATCGGCGCCACGGTCGGCCTGCAGGACATGGTCGACATAGAGGCCCTGATAGCCGCCGCGCATCGCCGGCTCGGGCGGCTGCCAGGATTGGCGCCGCCGCGCCAGCTCCTGTTCCGACACGTCGAGATGCAGCTTCCGCGCCTCGACATCGAGTTCGATCATGTCGCCGCTCCTGACCAGCGCCAGCGGACCGCCGACGGCGGCTTCGGGTGCGGCATGCAGCACGACCGTGCCGAAGGCGGTGCCGGACATGCGGGCGTCGGAAATGCGGATCATGTCGCGGACGCCCTTTTTCAGGAGCTTTTGCGGCAGCGCCATGTTGCCGACCTCGGCCATGCCCGGATAGCCCTTGGGGCCGCAATTCCTGAGCACCATGATCGAGGTCTCGTCGATGTCGAGTGCGGGATCGTCGATGCGCGCCTTGTAGTCGTCTATGTCATCGAAGACGACGGCGCGGCCGCGATGCTTCATCAGGGATGGTGAAGCGGCCGACGGTTTGATGATGGCGCCATCGGGTGCCAGATTGCCACGCAGCACCGCGATACCGCCATGCGGCGTCAGCGCCCTGTTGCGCGGACGGATGACCTCGGGATTGTCATTCCGGGCGTCGGCGATGTTGTCGCGTACGCTCTTGCCGGTGACCGTCAGCGCGTCGAGATCGAGCATGTCGGCGATCTCTTTCATGACCGCCGGAATGCCGCCGGCGTAGCAGAAATCCTCCATCAGGAAACGGCCTGATGGCATCAGGTCGAGGATGGTCGGCACGTCGCGACCGAAGGCATCCCAGTCATCGAGGCTGAGTTCGGTGCCGACGCGGCCTGCAATCGCCAGCAGATGCACGACCGCATTGGTCGAGCCGCCGATGGCGCCGTTGACGCGGATGGCGTTGGCGAAAGCCTGCTTGGTAAGAATGGCCGAGGGGCGCAGATCGTCATTGACCATCTCGACGATACGCCGCCCGGTCATGCGGGCGATGCGGTTGCGTCGCGCGTCGACGGCGGGATAGGCGGCGTTGCCGGGCAACGCCAGCCCGAGCGCTTCGACCATCGAGGCCATGGTCGAGGCCGTGCCCATGGTCATGCAGTGCCCAGGCGAGCGCGACATGGCGCTCTCGGCATTGGCGAAATCCTGCTCGCTCATGATGCCGGCTCGCACATCCTCGGAGAATTTCCACACATCGGTGCCGGAGCCGATCTGACGACCCTGGAAGCGGCCATTGAGCATCGGCCCACCGGAAATGACGATCGATGGCAGGTCGCAGGAGGCAGCCCCCATGACCAGTGACGGCGTGGTCTTGTCGCATCCGGCCATCAGCACGACGCCATCCATCGGATTGCCGCGGATCGCCTCCTCGACATCCATCGAGGCGAGGTTGCGGAACAGCATCGCCGTCGGCCGCAGATTGGATTCGCCGCAGGAGAACACGGGGAATTCCAGAGGCAGGCCGCCGGCCTCCAGCACGCCGGCCTTGATGTGCTCGACCAGGCCGCGAAAATGCACATGACAC
>NZ_RZSJ01000148.1:0-11518 GCF_003998025.1 Mesorhizobium sp. M8A.F.Ca.ET.021.01.1.1 | reverse complement strand
GATGTTGCGGTTCCACGTTCCGGAGCCGGAAGTGCGGCCGGGCGGCACGCCTGATTTCTCCAACGTGACCATCGCCGGGGCCGGCTCGGTGCCGCGCCCCGAGATCGATGTCGATCCACGCACCATCCGCGACATGGCCTTCTCGATCATCCGCGTGCTCAACCGCGATGGCGAGGCGGTCGGGCCGTGGGCCGGGCTGCTTTCCAGCGAGGAATTGCTGGTAGGCCTGCGCAACATGATGACGCTGCGGACCTTCGATGCGCGCATGCAGATGGCGCAGAGGCAAGGCAAGACCTCCTTCTACATGCAGCATCTCGGTGAAGAAGCGGTGAGCTGCGCCTTCCGCAAGGCGCTGGCGCCCGGCGACATGAATTTCCCGACCTATCGGCAGGCCGGGCTGCTCATCGCCGACGGCTATCCGATGGTCACGATGATGAACCAGATCTATTCCAACGAGGCCGACCCGCTGAAGGGCCGCCAGCTGCCGATCATGTATTCGTCGAAGGAGCACGGCTTCTTCTCGATCTCGGGAAATCTGGCGACGCAGTACATCCAGGCTGTCGGCTGGGCGATGGCCTCGGCGATCTCGAATGATTCGCGCATCGCCGCGGCCTGGATCGGTGACGGCTCGACGGCGGAGTCCGATTTTCATTCGGCGCTGGTGTTCGCCTCCACCTACAAGGCGCCGGTGGTGCTCAACGTCGTCAACAACCAGTGGGCGATCTCGACCTTCCAGGGCATCGCGCGCGGGGGCTCGGGCACCTTCGCGGCCCGAGGCCTCGGCTTCGGCATCCCTTCGCTGCGCGTCGACGGCAATGACTATCTCGCCGTCCACGCGGTGGCCAAATGGGCGGCCGAGCGGGCTCGCAACAATCTCGGGCCGACTCTGGTCGAATATGTCACCTACCGCGCCGGCGCTCATTCCAGTTCGGACGACCCCTCCGCCTACCGGCCGAAGACCGAGTCCGACGCCTGGCCGCTCGGCGACCCGGTCATGCGGCTGAAGAACCATCTCATCAAGCTCGGCGTCTGGTCGGACGAGCGGCACGCGCAGGCCGAGGCCGAAATCCTCGACACGGTCATCGCGGCGCAGAAGGAGGCGGAAAGCCACGGCACGCTGCATGCCGGCGGCAAGCCGTCGACGCGCGAGATGTTCGAAGGTGTGTTTGCCGAGATGCCGCCGCATCTCAGACGCCAACGCCAGCAGGCGGGAGTCTGAGCCATGCCAAGGCGGACCATGATCGAGGCCATTCGCGACGCCATGGACGTGTCGATGGAGCGCGACAGCAAAGTCGTCGTGTTCGGCGAGGATGTCGGCTTCTTCGGCGGCGTCTTTCGCGTCACGCACGGGCTGCAGGCCAAGTACGGCAAGAGCCGCTGCTTCGACGCGCCGATCAACGAATCCGGTATTGTCGGCTCGGCCATCGGCATGGCCGCCTATGGCCTGAAGCCGTGCGTGGAAATTCAGTTTGCCGACTACATGTATCCGGCCTACGACCAGCTGACGCAGGAAGCCGCAAGGCTGCGCTACCGCTCCAATGGCGACTTCACCTGCCCGATCGTGGTGCGCATGCCGACGGGCGGCGGCATTTTCGGCGGCCAGACGCACAGCCAGAGCCCGGAAGCGCTGTTCACCCATGTGTCGGGCCTGAAGACGGTGGTGCCATCCAATCCGCATGACGCCAAGGGCCTGCTGATCGCGGCGATCGAGGATCCGGACCCGGTGATCTTCCTCGAGCCGAAGCGGCTCTACAACGGTCCGTTCGACGGCCATCACGACCGGCCGGTGACGCCATGGTCGAAGCACGAGCTCGGCGAGGTCGCCGACGGCCATTATACCGTGCCGCTCGGCAAGGCGGCGATCCGCAGGGCGGGCTCGGCTGTCACGGTGCTCGCCTATGGAACCATGGTCTATGTCGCCCAGGCCGCGGCCGCGGAAACCGGCATCGACGCCGAGATCATCGATCTCCGGACGCTGCTGCCGCTCGATCTCGACACCATCGTCGCATCGGTCAGGAAAACAGGACGTTGCGTCATCGTGCACGAGGCGACGCTGACCTCCGGTTTCGGCGCCGAGCTGTCGGCGTTGGTGCAGGAAAACTGCTTCTACCATCTGGAGGCGCCGGTGGCCCGCGTCGCCGGCTGGGACACGCCCTATCCGCACGCGCAGGAGTGGGAGTATTTTCCGGGGCCCGCGCGCGTCGGCCGTGCCCTCATCGAAACATTGGAAGCTTAGGGAGGCCTGAGATGGGCGAACACATCATCAAGCTGCCCGATGTCGGCGAGGGCGTCGCCGAGGCGGAACTCGTCGAATGGCACGTGAAAATCGGCGACATCGTGCGCGAGGACACGGTGCTTGCCGCCGTCATGACCGACAAGGCGACGGTCGAAATCCCGTCGCCCGTCGATGGCGAGATCCTGTGGCTGGGCGCGGAGATCGGCGACACGGTGGCGATCGGTTCGCCAATCGTGCGGCTGAAGGTGGCGGGCGAGGGCAATGTGAAGGCCGGCGGCAAAGAAGCGGAACCAACCGCAGAGGCCGAAGCGCCCGCCAAGCTGCCGAGCCCGAAACCCGAAACCGCACCGTCGCCCAAGGTGGCAAAGCCCGCCGAGGCACCGGTAAAACCCGCACCGCCGCAGGCTGCCGCGAAGACCACCGCACGGGCCTCGGCCGGCGCGCCGCGCCCGGAAGGCGAAAAGCCGCTGGCGTCGCCAGCCGTCCGCCTGCGGGCGAAAGAGGCCGGCATCGATCTCAGGCAAATCGCGGGCAGCGGCCCGGCCGGCCGCATCGGCCACGAAGACATCGAGGCGTTCCTGGCGCGCGGGCCGCAACTGGCCAAGACATCGGGTCTCGCCCGCAACGATGCGATCGAGGACATCAAACTGGTCGGCCTGCGGCGAAAGATCGCCGAGAAGATGACGCTGTCCAAGTCGCGCATCCCGCACATCACCTATGTCGAGGAGATCGACGTCACCCCGTTGGAGGAATTGCGCGCCGCGCTCAACAAGGAAAAGCGCCCGGCCAAGGGAGGCGCGGAGAGGCCCAAGCTGACGCTGCTGCCGTTCCTGATGCGGGCGATGGTCAAGGCCATCGCGGACCAGCCTCAACTCAATTCGCTGTTCGACGACGAGGCCGGCATCATCCACCAGCATGGCGGCATCCATATCGGCATCGCCGCGCAGACGCCGTCGGGGCTGGTGGTGCCTGTCGTCAAGCATGCCGAGGCGCGCGACATCTGGGATTGCGGCGCCGAGGTCGCCAGGCTGGCCGGGGCGGCCAAGTCGGGCACTGCGACCCGTGACGAGCTGTCCGGGTCGACCATCACCATCACCTCGCTCGGCGCCATGGGCGGCGTGGCGACCACGCCGGTCATCAATCATCCGGAGGTCGCGATCATCGGCGTCAACAAGATGATGGTGCGGCCCGTGTGGGACGGCACACAGTTCATCCCGCGCAAGATGATGAACCTGTCGTCGAGCTTCGACCACCGCGTCATCGACGGCTGGGACGCGGCGGTGTTCGTGCAGCGGATAAAGGCGCTGCTGGAAACGCCGGCGCTGATTTTCGTGGATTAGAGGGGCGGCGGAATGACCGAGATGACTGCGGGACAGCGCCCCCCTCTGCCTTGCCAGGCATCTCCCCCACAAGGGGGGAGATTGGACGTCACGCCGGGTTTCGCCAATCTCTATCATCGCAAGAATGAGCGAAGCGACGAAGCTGCCAATCTCCCCCCTCGTGGGGGAGATGTCCGGCAGGACAGAGGGGGGCGTGAAGAATCTCGACGGAGCATTCCCTCGGGTCGAAGGGTCACACCATGAAAGAAATCTCCTGCAAGCTGCTCGTCATCGGCGCCGGTCCGGGCGGCTACATCTGCGCCATTCGTGCCGGGCAGCTCGGTGTCGATACGGTGATCGTCGAGGCCGGCAAGCCGGGCGGCACCTGCCTCAATGTCGGCTGCATCCCGTCCAAGGCCCTGATCCACGCGGCGGAGGAGTTCGAGAAGGTCGCGCATATGGCCGGCGGCAAGAGCCCGCTCGGCATTTCGGTCACGGCACCGGTGCTCGATCTCGCCAGGACCGTCGCCTGGAAGGACGGGATCGTCAGCCGGCTCAACAGTGGCGTTGCCGGCCTGCTCAAGAAGGCCGGGGTGAAGACCGTGCAGGGCTGGGCGACCTTTCGCGACGGCAAGACCGTCGAGGTCGAGACCGAGACGGGAAGCCAGGTGATCCGGGCCGAGACAATCGTCATCGCGACGGGCTCGGCGCCGGTCGAACTGTCTTTTCTTCCGTTTGGCGGGCCGGTGATCTCATCCACCGAGGCCCTGGCGTTGAGCGAAGTGCCCAAGAAGCTTGCGGTCGTCGGTGGCGGCTATATCGGGCTGGAGCTCGGCATGGCCTTCGCCAAGATGGGCGCCGAGGTGACCGTGGTCGAAGCCCTGCCGCGCGTGCTGGCGCAGTATGATGCGGAGCTGACCCGGCCCGTGGTCAAGCGGCTCGCCGCGCTCGGCGTCGAAGTGATGACAGGCGCCAAGGCCAAGGGCCTGTCGACGAAGGGCGACGCGTTGCTGGTCGAGACATCCGACGGCAAGAGCGGCAAGGTCGCCGCGGACAAGATCCTGGTGACGGTCGGCCGCAAGCCGGTGACCGAGGGCTGGGGGCTCGAGCAGATCGATCTCGACAGGGCCGGAAAATTTATCAGGATCGACGACCAGTGCCGCACCTCGATGCGCGGCGTCTTCGCCATCGGCGACGTCACCGGCGAGCCGATGCTGGCGCACCGGGCAATGGCGCAAGGCGAGATGGTCGCCGAGATCGTCGCCGGCCACAAGCGCAGCTGGGACAAGCGCTCGATCCCCGCCGTCTGCTTCACCGATCCCGAATTGGTGACGGCGGGGCTGTCGCCCGAAGAGGCCAAAGCACTCGGCGGCGAGATCAAGATCGGCCTGTTCCCCTTCGCCGCCAATGGCCGCGCGATGACCAAGCTCGGCGAAGACGGGTTCGTCCGCGTCGTGGCACGCGCGGACAATCACCTGGTGCTCGGCATCCAGGCGGTCGGCCAGGGCGTTTCGGAACTGTCGGCGGCCTTCGGGCTGGCGCTGGAAATGGGCGCAAGGCTGGAGGACATCGCCGGAACGATCCATGCCCATCCGACGCAGGGCGAGGGGTTCCAGGAAGCGGCGCTCAAGGCGCTGGGGCACGCGCTGCATATTTGAGCGCGGCGTTGGTCTTTCCTTCTCCCCTTGTGGGAGAAGGTGGATCGGCGCGCAGCGCCGAGACGGTTGAGGGGTGGGTGCCGGAGTGCCGTCGGCGCCAAGCTGGAACACCCCTCATCCGACCTCGCTTCGCGAGGCCACCTTCTCCCACAAGGGGGAGAAGGGAGAAAGGCTGGCGCTCCTCACCCCGCCAGCCGGCTCACCATATCGTGCTGGGCATAGGCGCGGCCGAAGCGGTTGGCGAGGAAGGCGTCGAGCGCGATCTCCTCCTGCTTGACGAAGCCGGTCGCCGGCAGCGAGCCGTCGGCCAGCATGTCGAGCACGGCGCAGATTCCGGAAGCCGTGGTGATCTGGATGGCGCTGCGCACCGTCTGGCCGACGCGCCTGGAATAGATCTTGTTGGCGTAGGTCTCCTGCAGCAGACGGCCTTGTCTGCGGCCACTGACGGTGACGAAGACGATGACCACGTCCTGCAGCGTGGCCGGCAAAGCACTTTCGAAAATGTCCTTCAACACGTCGCGGCGATGGCGCAGGCCGAGATCGTTGAGCAGCGCCTTCATGATCGCGGCATGGCCGGGATAGCGGATGGTGCGGTAGTTCAGCGTGCGCACCTTGCCCTTCAGCGTCTCGGCCAAGGTGCCGAGCCCGCCGGAGGTGTTGAACGCCTCGTAGGTGACGCCGTCGAGCGAGAACTCCTCGCGCTCTTCCAGCGGCGGCACTTCGACCAGCTCGCCTTCGACGATCGCCTCGCAAGGCTCGCAATATTCGTTGATGACGCCGTCGGTGCTCCAGGTCAGATTGTAGTTCAGCGCGTTGGACGGGTATTGCGGCAGCGCGCCGACGCGCATGCGCACGCTTTCCAGCGTGTCGAAGCGGCTGGCGAGGTCGTTGGCGACGATCGAGATGAAGCCCGGCGCCAGCCCGCATTGCGGGATGAAGGCGCTCTTGGCGGAACGGGCCAGTTCCTTGACGCGCCTGGTCGAGACGACATCCTCGGTGAGGTCGAGATAATGCACGCCGGCGCTGGCCGCCGCCTCGGCGATGCGCGTGGTGAGATGGAAGGGGGCGGCGCTCAGCACCGCGAACTTGCCGGTGAGCGCCGCCTCGAGCGCACCGACCGCCGCGATGTCGAGTTCGAGCGTCTCGACGCTATCGGGCACCTCGGCAGCAGTGAGCTGTGCCGCCGAGCGGTCGACGAGGGTGACCTGGTAGTCGCCCGTTTCAGCAAGCATTTCGGCGATGGTCGAGCCGATCTTGCCGGCCCCGACGATAACGATTTTGTTCATGGTCAAATTCCCCTGCGATCCGCGTTTGCCGGAATCATCGCAGCTTGCCTGTCGAAAGGAAGCGTGGAATCCTGCAATGTGAACCCTATCTTTTGTCGAATTGCCGAAAGGATTCGTCGAAATGCTCAGTGATGCCGAACAGGCCCTGCTTTCGCTGCTGCGCGCCAACGCGCGCGCCTCGACGGCCGAACTGGCGCGCCAGCTCGGCGTGTCGCGCACGACGGTGCAAAGCCGGATCGAGCGGCTGGAGCAGCGCGGCATCATCACGGGCTATGGCGTCAGGCTGTCGCCGGACTATGAGCAGGGGCTAGTCAGGGCACATGTGCTGCTCACCGTCACGCCCAAGCTCGCCGACAAAGTGGTGCGCGCCCTGCAGGCGCTGCCGCCGGTCAGGACACTGCACTCCGTCAGCGGCAATTTCGACATGATCGTCATCGTCGACGCGCCGTCGATCCGCGACCTCGACACGCTCCTCGACCAGATCGGCGCCATGGAGGGGGTCGAACGGACGTCGTCGTCGATCATCCTGTCGACGCGGATCGACAGGTGAGTACTCAGGACTCGGGCTCCTCGCTCCCGCCAGAGGCGCTAAGCATGCGCGCATTTCCGGGCGGCTGGTAGCGGCGATCGCGTGGCATGACGGCTTAGCGCGTGAATTGTCTTGTGCCGCGCTGGTCGACCCCCACTCCGTCTCGGCTTCGCCGAGCCACTTGCCGGGGCGAGCCACCGGTCTCGCCCGTCCTTCGGACCCCCCGATCGACGGGGGAGAGGAAAGGCGCCAAGCTCCTTGCCGTCAACGCTTGTCCAGCAAGGCTCCCCTTCCTTTCCCTCCGGAGGGGGGAAAGGTGGCGCGGCGAAGCCGCGACGGATTGGGGGAACCACGCGGCAATCGAGCTCACGTCGGTCAGTCACGCCAATCACAGAAGATGTTTTCATAGCGTAGCCAAAGCGGGGGCGAGGAACCCAAGCTGGCCTGGCCAGCACCGGCAATTTGTCGGCTAAGCCGTAGCTACGGGAAAACTCACCACCACGGCGAGGCCGGGCTTACGGTCCTCAAGCGCGATGGTCGCGCCGTGCAGATCGGCGATGGCCCGGACGAGGCTGAGGCCAAGGCCGCTGCCGGGCGTCGACCGGCTGTGATCCAGCCGGTAGAGCCGCTGAAACACTTTTTCGCGCTCGCCCGGAGGAATACCGGGGCCATTGTCGGCGACGCTGGCAAGGACACGCTCGCCCCGGCGCGTCACCGTCAGGTTGATGGTCGTGCCGGGAGGGCAATGGCGCAGCGCGTTCTCGACCAGATTGGCGAACATCTGCGTCAACAGTTCCCGGTCGCCATGGACCCGGTCCACCATTTCGTTCAGCTGCGTGGGCGACAGCACCTTCCCGTCATCCTCGGCCACGTCGGTGTAGATCTCGGCGATGGTCCGCAGGATCTCGCCGAGATCGACATCGGTGAAGCGCGCCTTGCGCGCGCCGGCCTCGATCTGGGCGATCCGCAGCAGCGCATCGAAAGTCTCGTTGATCTGGTGGCCTTCGGAACGCGCGTCGGCCAGATCGTCGGAGACGTCTTGGCGCCGCGCGGCCTTGTCGGCGGCGCTCTCCAGGATCATCTGCAGCCGGTTGAGCGGCGTCTTCAAATCGTGCGCGATGTCGGCGCTGACCTGCTTCATGCCTTCGACCAGCGCCGACAGGCGATCGAGCGCGTCATTGACCTGGCTGGAGACGATGTCGATGTCGTCGTCCTTGCCGGTCAGCGGGATGCGGGTATCCAGCCGGCCATGCGAGACGTCGACCATCGTGGCGGCAATTCCGTCGAGGCGGCGCTGGACGCGCGAGGCGAGCAGGGCGCCGCCGGTGACGGCCAGGCCGGTGATGATCAGGGTCGCCCAGCCGAAGCTCATCAGCATGATCGTTTCCAGCTCCTCCGTCTCGGAGAGGCTGAAGGCGACGGTCAAGGTGTTGGCGCCGACCGAACCGGAATAGGCGCGGTATTCGGTGTCCGGGGGCAGGCCAGGCATCTCGGCGCCGAACATCGAGAAGCCGTCGGGAAGCCCGGCCGCGGTGAAGTTGCCGGCCAGGCGGTTACCGGCCGAGTCGGTCAGCGAAAACAGCTGCTCCTTCTTCGGGCTGCGCGTGGCGTGGCTCTCCACGGTCTCGACCAGCTCCTTGGGATCGTTGTCGGCATAGGCTGAGGCGATGACTGCGTAGGTTTCCTTGATGGTGTCGTCAAGCTGCTCGGCGAGATCGGCGCTCATCATCTGGTAGACGATGGCGCCCGCCAGCACGAAGGCCAGCATGAACAGGAAGGCGAATGTCAGGGCAAGCCGGAACGGCGTGCTGCGCAGCAGGCGGGTCCAGGTGGCGGTCATCTGAAGTTCGCGGTCATGGGAAATTCGCGGTCATCGGGATATCGCGATCACTGGGAAAGCGGCGCGTGCAGACTGTAGCCGGTGTTGCGGATGGTGTGGATGAGCTGGGTTTCGAACGGCTTGTCGACCTTGGCCCGCAACCGGCTGATATGGGTCTCGACGACGCTGGTCTTGGGATCGAAATGAAAATCCCAGACGCGCTCCAGAAGCATGGTGCGGGTGATGACCCGGCCCTCGCCGCGCATCAGCACCTCCAGCAGGCTGAACTCCCTCGGCTGCAGGTCGATCGGCTGGCCTTGCCTGACGACGCGCCGCATGATCAGGTCCATCTCCAGGTCGCCAACCTTCAACACCGTCTTCTGCTCCTGCACCGCCGGCCGCCGGCCGAGCGCATTGATGCGGGCGAGCAGCTCGGAAAAGGCGAAGGGCTTGACCAGATAGTCGTCGCCGCCGGCCTCGAGGCCCTCGACGCGGTCGTCGATGCCGCCGACGGAGGTGAGGAAGATCGCCGGCGTGCGCACGCCCGCGGCGCGGACCGCCTTGACCATCGACAGGCCGTCGAGGCCGGGGATCATGCGGTCGGCGATGATCACGTCGTAGGCGCCGCTGGTCGCCGCGAAAAGCGCGTCATGACCGTCGCGCAGGAGGTCGCAGACATGGCCGGCCTCGGTCAGCCCCCTGACGACGTAATCGGCCGTCCTTTGGTCGTCCTCGACAAGAAGAAGTCGCATCGCTGTTCCGGTTGATTGCCGATGTCGGGGCAGGCTATCACCGGCACGGGTTGGTTCCTAGGACCGCGGTGAAGCTGGCCGATCCCGCGGCGCTCGCCGCCTGGGTTCAATCCGAGTCCAGCAACATCTCGTCGAGCTCGTCGGCATTCTTTCTCAGCGTCATGTAGAGAACCAGGGCGACGATGCAGCCGAGGAAGACCAGGCTGGTGAAGGTGGTGCCGAAGCCGAGGCCGCCATATTCGACGGGCTGCGACAGCCAATCGCCGAAGGACGCGCCAAGCGGCCGCGTCAGGATGTAGGCGAGCCAGAAGGCCAGGATGCCGTCCAGACGGAGCAGATAGTAGGCGAGAGCGATGAGCGCGATGACGCCGCCGAACAGCAGGCCCGTGGTCAGATAGCCCATGTCGAAGCTCTCGGCGACCAGATCGCCGGCGGCGGTGCCGAGCGAGAAGGTGAAGAGGATCGCCAGCCAGTAGAAGATCTCGCGCCGGGTCGTGAAGATGGTGTGGATCGACAGCGTCCGTTCGGCTGCGTACCAGACCGCGAACGTCGCCGCGAGCACCACGGAAAAGGCAATCGTGGTGGTCTGCAGGCGCACGCCGAACGTGTCGACGAGATTGTCGGTGATCAGCGTGCCGACGACGCTGATCAGCACCACCGCCAGCCAGTAGGCCCAGGGCACGTAGCGCTTCTGCGCGAACTGGACGGCAAGGGCGACGATCAGGACGCCGGTCATGATCAGCGAGGTGACGGTCAGCCCAAGACCGAGGTTGACGGCGAGATAGTCGGCCGCCGTCTCGCCCATGGTGACGGCCATCAGCTTGATCAGCCAGAAATCGAGAGTGACGTCGGGAACCCTGTTTTGGTTTGGTGCGGTGGGAAGCGCGAGCATGGCAGATATCCCGATGTCGATGGTTGCGGTGGCGATCCGGCATCCGGACAATAGGCAAGCGGCTTCACCCCAGCCTGTCCGCTGGCATACAAATTCGTAAGGATCGCTGTCGTTGACGCAAAAGGCCTTTACGAAAGCCTCGCGGTGCGCTGATAGAGAGCGAGCGCCTTGTATCCGCCATCAATGGCGTGCCCCAGTGGCCGGGCTCGCACGGAGCGCCCCAGGAAAACCCGAATGACCTACGCCTCCCTCAAGCCGGTTTCGAAGGCTTTCGATCAGCGCAAGCGGCTGATTTTCATCCGCATCGCGGCGGCGCTGGCGGTGCTGCTCCTGTTCCTGACCAAACCGGCGCTCAGCGAAGGCTCGGATGGGCACGAAACGCTCGAACTGGTCGGCTTCTGCCTGGTGCTGATCTGCGTCGTCGGCCGGCTGTGGAGCATCCTCTATGTCGGCGGCAAGAAGAATGAGGAGCTGGTTTCGACGGGACCGTTCTCGATGAGCCAGAACCCGCTCTACTTCTTCTCGACGGTCGGCGCGGTCGGCATCGGCCTGCTCTACGGCTCGCTGGTGGCCGCCGCCGCCCTTGGCGTTGCCAGCTTCCTCATCTTCCGCGTCACGGCGCGCAAGGAAGCCGAATATCTCCTGGGCAAGTTCGGCGCGGCCTATACAGCCTATATCAAGGCGACGCCCCGGTTCTGGCCGAACCCGCTGCTCTACCGCGACAATGACGAGCTGCAGTTCTCGACGCGCGCGCTGCGGCGCACCTTCTTTGACGGACTCTATTTCCTCGCCATCTTCCCGGCCATCGAGCTTATCGAGTATTTGCGGGAGACCGGCGTGATGTTCCCGGCCTTCGTCACGCTTTACTGATCGGCTAGCCGCCCAGCGGATAGGGCATGTAGCCGACGAAGCCTGATATCTTCCAGTTCGCCCCGACCTTCCGGCAAAAATACAGCGTCTGCCATTTCAGCCGGTCGACGCTGCCATCCGCCTTGGCGACGCTGCCGTCGAACTTCTTGTGCAGCAC
>NZ_RZSJ01000147.1:0-11541 GCF_003998025.1 Mesorhizobium sp. M8A.F.Ca.ET.021.01.1.1 | reverse complement strand
CCACCAACGGCATCGGCGTGGCGCGTATTTTCGAGGCCAAGGGCCGGCCGCGTTTCAATCCGCTGATCGCCCATGTCGCCGACATGGCGATGGCCGAGCGCATCGCGCTGTTCGATCCGCTGTCGAAGAAACTCGCGCTTGCCTTCTGGCCGGGTCCGCTGACGCTGGTGCTGCCGCAGCGCCCCGGCAACGGCATTCATCCGCTGGTCACTGCCGGGCTCGACACGATCGCCTTGCGCATGCCGAGGGGGTTTGGCGGCGACCTGATCGCCAGGCTTGGCCGACCGCTTGCCGCGCCCAGCGCCAATTCATCCGGCAGGATCAGCGCCACCACTGCGCAGGCCGTGGCGGCGGACCTCGGCGCCCGCATCAAGCTCGTGGTTGATGGCGGCGCCACACCGGTCGGGCTGGAATCGACCATCGTCAAGGCCGAAGGCGAAAGACTGCGCCTGCTTCGGCCAGGCGGCATCGCCGCCGCGGACATCGAGGCGGCCATCGGCATGGAGTTGCTGCGCGGCGGCGCCGCCGGGGTCGAGGCGCCGGGCATGCTTGCCTCGCACTACGCGCCGGGCGCGGCGGTGCGGCTCAATGCCGGCACGGTTGGCGAAGACGAAGCGTTGCTTGCCTTCGGCGACCAGCGCGCGGAAGGCTGGCATCATGCGGCCGCATTCCTGAACCTGTCCGAAACAGGTGACCTGCGTGAAGCGGCAAGCAATCTCTTCGCCTACATGCAGGATCTCGACCGTAGCGGCGCGCGCACCATCGCGGTCGAGAAGATTCCCTTTGACGGGCTCGGCGAGGCGATCAACGACCGGCTCTCCCGTGCCGCCGCTCCTCGTGACAACGCACAGCCCACAACCTAGTTTTCCCGGATGACCGAAACCGCCAAGACACTCGATCCCGCTCTCATCGATCGTTTCGCGGCGATCGTCGGCGACAAATATGCGCTGCGCGACCAGCAGGACATCGCGCCTTATCTCATTGAGCGACGCGGCCTCTGGCATGGCGCGACGTCCCTGGTCCTGCGGCCGGGCAGCGTCGACGAGGTCAGCCGGATCATGCGGCTGGCGACAGAGACCGGAACGCCAATCGTGCCGCAAAGCGGCAACACCGGGCTGGTCGGTGCGCAGGTGCCTGACAAATCCGGCCATGAGATCGTCCTGTCGCTGTCGCGGCTGAACCGCATCCGCGAGATCGATGTCCTGTCCAACACGGTCACGGTCGAGGCCGGCGTCATCCTGCAGACCTTGCAGGAAGCGGCCGACGCCGCCGACCGGCTGTTCCCGCTGTCGCTCGCCGCGCAAGGCTCCTGCCAGATCGGCGGCAATCTTTCGTCCAATGCCGGCGGCACCGGCGTGCTTGCCTATGGCAATGCGCGCGAGCTCTGCCTCGGCGTCGAGGTGGTGCTGCCGACCGGCGACGTCTTCGACGATTTGCGCAAGCTGAAGAAGGACAACACCGGCTACGACCTGAAGAACCTGTTCGTCGGCGCCGAAGGCACGCTAGGCGTGATCACCGCCGCCGTGCTCAAACTGTTTCCGAAGCCCAAGGGAAGGGACGTCGCCTTCGTCGGCCTGTCGTCGCCCGAGGCCGCCCTTTCCCTGTTCAGCCTGGCCATGGACCGCGCCGGGGCCGCGCTCACCGCGTTCGAACTGATCGGCAAGCGGCCATACGATTTCACGCTGGCGCATGCCCCGGGCGTGACACGGCCGCTGATGGAGGATTGGCCCTGGTATGTGCTGATGCAGATTTCATCCGGCCGTTCGTCGGAGGATTCGCGGGCGCTGATCGAGGACGTGCTTTCGGCGGGTCTCGAGCAGGAATTCGTCGGCGATGCCGTCATCGCCGCCAGCCTCGGGCAGGGCGATGCCTTCTGGAACTTCCGCGAGCTGTTGCCCGAGGCACAGAAGCCGGAAGGCGCTTCGATCAAGCACGACATATCGGTGCCGATCGCATCGATACCGCGTTTCATCGCGGAGGCCGCCGGCGCGGTGGCCTCGGTCAGTGCCGGCGCCCGGGTGGTCTGCTTCGGCCATATGGGCGACGGCAACCTTCATTATAACATTTCACGGCCCGTCGACGGCGACGACGAGGCGTTTCTGGCGCTCTACCATGCCATGAACAAGGCCGTGCATGACGTGGTGCGCAGCCTGCACGGTTCGATCTCGGCGGAGCACGGCATCGGCCAGTTGAAGCGCGACGAACTGATCGCCACCGCGCCGCCGATGGCCATCGATCTGATGCGCAGGGTGAAGACCGCCTTCGACCCGGCCGGCATCATGAATCCCGGTAAGGTTATCTGATCCTTTCAACATCTTGTGGCTGGTGGCATTCCGATAACCATCCCTGAGATCAGCAAAATTTAACCGACTTTCTTAAGCGCGGCGGTAAGGAGCCGGCGCTACTGTTTCCCCATAACGAGGCCGGGAAAACTGGCCCGGAGAGAACCGGACACCGGCTCTCAGGAGACAGACAGGAAGGCGCTCTATGAACGTGAACACCGGACTTAAGCCAGTCTGGGCGGGACGCAACATGCGTCTCGACCCATTCCGCCTGCCGCAAGTGGTGAGCTACGCGACGCGCGACGATTATGGCGACGTAACCTTCACCATCGACCAGCGTGGCGCCGTGATCCGCCGCCTGCTCGAGATGAGCGGCCTGCCGGCGATCATCGTGCTGCCCGCCAATGCATTTCGCGGCGTCGCCGCCCGTGCGATGGAGGATCCGGAAGGCAATGTCACGGTGACCCTGGAACTCCTGCACAACGATCCGATGCTGTCGGTGCCGCTGTTGGTGGCCGACGATCTCGAAGACGTCGCCGCCGACTGGCGCGCCTGGGCCGATGCCTACCGTCTGCCGATGCTGCTCATCGAATCGGACGGCGTCGCCCGCACGCTGGAGGAATCGCTCGGCGCCGCCATCAAGACACTGCCGCCGCAGGACCGTCGCAAGGGCCGCGTTTCCAACACGCGCCGCCCACGCTTCCTTGCCCGTCGCAGAACCGGGGACCTCGGCCTCAGGCTGGTCATCGACGGCCAGGAAATCATTTCCCGCGATTGAGCATCATTCCTGTTCTGGGATTGTCGACACTGAGGCCGCTAAACCAGCGGCTTCAGCGCCACCCACAGCGCGCCACCGATCAGGCCGAGGAAGATCAGCCAGCCGACCTGGTTGTTCGACCGGAACAGCCGCAGGCATTGGTCCGGATCGTCGATATCCAGCACCGCGATCTGCCGGGCAAGATGCGCACCGGCGGCGATCAGTCCCGCCAGCGCCACCACCGGGGCCTGCGCCGAGGCGAAGGCGACGGCGAAGCAGATCAGCATGCCGCCATAAAGCCCCGCGAGCCACGCCTTGGTGTTGTCGCCGAACAGCCGTGCCGTCGAACGCACGCCGACAATGGCGTCGTCTTCCTTGTCCTGGTGCGCGTAGATCGTGTCGTAGCCGATCACCCACAGGATCGAACCGATATACAGCATGATGGCGGGGCCATCGAGATCACCGAACTCGACCGCCCATCCCATCAGCGCGCCCCAGGAAAAGGCAAAGCCGAGAAACAGTTGCGGCCAGTTGGTTATCCGCTTCATGAATGGATAGACGGCGACGATCACCAGCGAGCAGACGCCGAGCAGGACGGCAAAGCTGTTGAACTGCAGGAGAACCGCCAGGCCGACCAGGGCCTGCAGCACAAGAAACAGCCAGGCTCGCCGGCGCGTGGTCTGGCCGGACGGCAGCGGGCGCGAGCGTGTGCGTTCGACCTGGTTGTCGATGTCCTCGTCGACAATGTCGTTATAGGTGCAGCCGGCGCCACGCATGGCGATGGCGCCAATCAGGAACAGTACGAGATACAAGGGCGCCGGCAGCAGCGAAAGCAGCGGGTCGCCAGGCCGGGGATAGGCGCTCGCCGCCAGCGCGGCCGACCACCAGCATGGCCACAACAGCAACTGCCAGCCGATCGGCCTGTCCCATCGCGCAAGCTGGGCATAGGGCCAGATCGCGCGCGGCAGCACGCGGTAGACCCAATGGCCGTTCGGCGCATCGGCGACGCGGCCCTGGGACGCTTTCGACTGGACAGGTTCCATTGGCATGGAGTGGCAGCAGCGGCGGAACCCGTCAAGCGGCAAGCAGGCAGGGAGCGCCCAACCATCCGTCAGGAGGTGAAGATATCGCGTGTGGAAAACCAGACTTTCGCCACCTCGATGAAAGCCAGCGCCGCGTTCGACACGCGCTGCTGCGTATCGTGGGTGAGAATGATGCGCTGCATGGGCAGCGGATCCGACAGCGGTTTGCACACCAGACGCAAGCCGTCATAGCTGTGGTCGCCATGCGGGCGGGTATAGCTGACCGCGACGCCGAAGCCGTTGGCCACCATGCTGCGCTGGAGTTCGAACGAGCTTGTGCGCATGTCGGCGACGGGCGACAGGCCACGGCCGCGGAACAGGTCGAGCATATGCTGCCAGCTATGTGGCTGGTCGGTTGTGATCAGCGGGTAGGCGGCCAGATCCGCAAGGCTGACCTCGGAACGCTCGGCCAGCGCATGGCCCGCCGGCAACAGCGCATGCGGCCGCAGCTCGTGCATCAGGATGCGGGCGAAATGCGACGGCAGGCCGAGATCATAGCTGAGGCCGAGATCGACGGCCGCGTCCGCCAGGCGCCGCCCGAGCGTCTCGAACGTCTCGTCGCGGACGATGACGGTGACCGCTGGATGGCGTTCGGAGAAGGCGCGGATGAGGCCCGGCGCGAAAAAGGGCGCCAGATCCTCGAAGCAGCCGAGCACCAGTTCGCCGCCGACCGCCGAGTTGGCCTTCCCCAGGCCCAGGAGTTCGTCTGTCTCGGCAAGAACCTGCCTGGCCTTCGCCACCACGACACGGCCGAAGGAGGTCAGCGAAACACCGCTTCCCCGCTGGCGCACGAACAGTTTCTGGCCGAAATCCTTTTCGATGGCGTCGATGGCCACCGAAATAGACGGCTGCGAAACGTTGAGCGCCCGGGCAGCGCCGGTGACACTGCCATGGCGGGCGACGGCGATGAGATAGCGGAGTTGGGTGAGGGTGAGACTAATAGTCAAAACCTATGTGTCAGATGAGAAGTTATTATTTTACTGAATGAGCGGCCATTGCGATAGTCGCCTCCATCCTGAAAGGAGGACATTATGGCTTCCCAAACCGCTACACGGGCAACGGACACCGAAATCATCGATGCCCGGACAATCGCCGACTACCAGCGTGACGGCGCGGTCTGCATCCGCGGCGCCTTCAAGGGCTGGGTCGACACGATCGCCGCCGGCATCGAGCGCAACATGCAGAACCGCAGCGCCACCGCGTCCGACATCGCCAATGGCCGCGGCAGTTTCTTCGACGATTACTGCAACTGGGAACGCATCCCCGAATTCGTCAAGGTGGTGCGCGAATCGCCGGCGGCGCGACTAGCAGCCGCGGTGATGCAGTCGCGTACGGCGCAGTTCTTCCACGACCATGTCCTGGTCAAGGAACCCGGTACGCAGAAACCGACGCCGTGGCACCAGGACATTCCTTATTATTTTGTCGATGGCCAGCAGACCGTGAGCTTCTGGATCCCCATCGATCCGGTGAAGGAGGCGACGCTGCGCCTGATCGCCGGCTCGCACAAATGGGACAAGATGATCCTGCCGGTACGTTGGTTGGACGACGGCAATTTCTATGCCGCCGAGGGCGATTATCGTCCGGTGCCGGATCCCGACCAGGATCCATCGATGAAAGTTATCGAATGGGAGATGGAGCCCGGCGACGCCATCCTGTTCGACTTCAGGACGGCGCACGGCGCGCGCGGCAATATGACAGCGGCACGGCGCCGGGCGCTGTCGCTGCGCTGGGTCGGCGACGATGCCCATTATGTCGAGCGGCCCGGCCGCACCTCGCCACCCTATCATGGCCATGGCATGCAGCCGGGGCAGAAGCTGCGCGAGGACTGGTTCCCGGTGGTCCACCAGGGCTGAGCGAGTGCCGGAATAGGGGCGCCGGTGGCGGGCGCCCCTATTGCGCAGGGGGATAACGTTCCCGTGCGCAATTCCGATCAATCCACCCTGATGCCTTGACCCGTCGTCCAGAGAGCAATAGCGGGTTGTTCTCTCTATGGGATAGTTGGCATCAAGAGGTGGCCATGAACGTTCTTCTTCTCGGCTCCGGCGGCCGCGAACATGCACTGGCCTGGAAGATCGCCGCCTCGCCGCTGCTGACCAAGCTCTATGCCGCTCCAGGCAATCCGGGCATCGGCGCAGAGGCCGAGCTGGTGAAGTTGGATATTGCCGACCACGCCGCCGTCGCCGCCTTCTGCCGGGAGAAAAAAATCGACCTCGTCGTGGTTGGCCCGGAAGGGCCGCTCGTCGCCGGCATCGCCGATGATCTGCGCGCCGAAAACATCCGCGTCTTCGGGCCTTCGAAGGCCGCCGCGCGGTTGGAAGGCTCGAAGGGCTTCACCAAGGATCTCTGCGCCCGGTACAACATCCCGACCGCCGCCTATGGCCGTTTCGGCGATCTGGCCTCCGCCAAGGCCTACGTCGAAAAGACAGGCGCGCCGATCGTCATCAAGGCCGATGGGCTCGCCGCCGGCAAAGGCGTCACCGTCGCCATGACAATGGATGAGGCGCAGGCGGCACTCGCTTCCTGCTTCGACGGCTCCTTCGGCGCCGCCGGCGCGGAGGTGGTGATCGAGGAATTCATGACCGGCGAGGAGGCGAGTTTCTTCTGCCTCTGCGACGGCACCACGGCACTTCCTTTCGGCACGGCCCAGGACCACAAGCGCGTCGGTGATGGCGATGTCGGGCCCAACACCGGCGGCATGGGCGCCTATTCGCCGGCCCCTGTAATGACGCCTGACATGATCGAGCGCACCATGCGCGAAATCATCGAGCCGACCATGCGCGGCATGGCCGAGCTTGGCGCGCCTTTCGCCGGCATTCTGTTCGCCGGGCTGATGATCACGCAAAACGGGCCGAAGCTGATCGAATACAACACCCGCTTCGGCGATCCGGAATGCCAGGTGCTGATGATGCGGCTCAGGGATGACCTGCTGGTCCTGCTCAATGCCGCCGTCGACGGCCAGCTCGCGCATACCTCGGTGCGCTGGCGCGGCGAGGCGGCGCTGACCGTTGTGATGGCGGCGAGGGGTTACCCCGGCACACCGGAAAAAGGCTCCGTCATTCGCGGCGTCGAGGACGCCGCGGGCGAAGGCGTCCAGATTTTCCATGCCGGCACCGCCATCAATGGCGGTGCGCTCGTCGCCAATGGCGGCCGCGTCCTCAACGTCACGGCGACCGGAGCCACGGTTGGCGAGGCGCAGGCGCGGGCCTATGCCGCGCTCGACCGCATCGATTGGCCGGACGGATTCTGTCGCCGCGACATCGGCTGGCAGGCCGTGGCGCGCGAGAAGGCGGGCTGAAGCTCCGACCGGTGGGCGACGGCTACCGCTGGCTGCGATCGAGTTCGGTCGAAGCGGTGCTGAGCGGATCGGCCGCAGCGAAGGCGGCGTCGAGTTGTGCGGGCGAGCGCTGCCCGGCCCGCTTCCAGGCGACATACTGGACGATGCCGAAGCCCGGCCGTGGCGGCACCGTCTTCACGACAGGCATGCGAAACCCGTCGCGGAATTTCGACCAGCGCGAACCGAGCACAGCGACCATTTCCTCGACAGTCGGCGGCGTCGCAACGTCGGCATAAATGATGGTGGCCTTGCCGGCCAGTGCGGCTTCCCGCGAGAGCGGCACCGGCACGCTGGCAAGATAATCGGAAGGCACGTCGAGCAGTCCGCCGAATGGCCATTGCTGGCGCAGCGCGGCGGCATTCGTCGGCACCACGTTGACGTCGATATCGTTCGGCGTGCCGGCGACCCGATAAGGGCAGCGGAAGCGGCCGCAATTGGCCTGCGCCGAGAACTGCCAGAGCGCATAGCCCTGCCAGTTGCCCATCGGAAAATGCACTTCGATGTCAGGTTTGTAGCGCGCGTACCAAAGCGGCAGCCGCGACAAGAGCCGGTATTTGTAGCGGTTGTCGGCGATGTACTGGGCGGTCTTGCCGTTGGTGTAGAGCACTGGGAAGCGGCCGATGCGCCGGTGCACCTGGCGCACGAACTCCTCGGCGTCGTCGAGCGACATCCATTGCGTGGGATCGATGCCCTCGATGTCGAGGGCCATGAGATCATCCGGCGCGGGGTCGGCGAAATCGAGGAAATTGTTGGCCTGCTCGACTGGATTGCCGGGGCGGGCGAGGTGATAGGCGCCCCATTTCATGCCGAGCGCCTTGGCCACGACCCTGCGTGTCTGGAACAGCTCGCGCGTCACCGCGTGGCGCTTCCACAGCGTCTTGCAAAGCTTCACCTCGGTGTCGCCGCCCGAACAGAAATAGGGCGGCGGCATGCCGTCGGACGCCTTGTTGATGAAGGCGACGATGCGCTTATCGGTGGCAAGCTGGGCCCAGTCGATGGAATTGTATTCGTAGGCGTCGATGACCAGGGCGCGATCGGCGTTCTTCCACGGCTCGGAGAAATCCGAAGCCTTTGCCGCGGGCGACAGCGCCATTGCTGCCGCGAAAGCGAGAAGCGCCGTGCGGCGAAGGAAGCGCGCCGTCCTTTTCAAAACAGGGAATCCCCGTTGATCAAAGGCGAATGCTGAACCGCTATGGTTAAGGAAATGCTTCTCGAGACGATGCGGTGCGTCAGACGAACAGCTTCAACGCCGTCGCTACTGACAGGAACATCGACAATGGGCGACCTTGAAACGGCGTGAAACCATGCTTGAGATAAAAAGCGGCGGCTTTGTCGTCCTTGGCGTCGACGATCAGCGCGAAAGAGGCGGGAGCAGCCTGGGCGCAGCGCCGGAGCGCATCCACGATCAATGTCGATCCAACACGTTGCCCCTGATATCGGGTGTCGACAGCCAACCTTCCAATCAATATGGCGGGCAGGACTGGATAACGCGGCAGGCGTTTCGTCAGGTCTTCTGGCAGAGAAGCGATGGGCACACTTGCTGCTGCAAGAGTGTAATATCCGGCAATGAGACCGACATCACGGTTTGCGGCGACGAAGCAATTGCTGACTCGGCGTTTGATGTCCTGGCTCGCCTGCTCACGAAGATAGTGGTCCAGTGCTCGTACACCGCAGTTGAACCCCTTACGAGGATGCGACCCGCCCAGCGGCTCAATGATCAAGTCCAGACTCACCGGGATTCGACGACAACTCGCTTGTAGGCGTCGGCGGCTTTGCGCAGTGCTTCATTGGGTTCGGGTGGATTGAGAATGGCCTCGACCAGAGCGCGCTGATCCTCGATAGACAGGCGGATGATGGCGGTCTCCTCAATGGTGCGTTGTGCGGCCTCCTGCGCGGCAGCAACCACGAAGTCACTGACGCTGCGGCCCTGAATTTCGGCGGCACGCTTCACCACGCTAAGCATATCTGGCGAAATACGAGCCTCGATACGGGCAGTGCGGGTCTGTTGGTTTGGCATCGCGATCACCTCTGACGCAATATGTACGGGTTTTGACCGTACATATCAAGCGCTGTGGTCACCGCCGGCCGACTGGCGGAAATTCAAACGGATCTGACGCCGGCTCCTGCCGCAGCGTGCCCTCTGCAGCGCGCTTGCGGTGATGGGCAAGCGAGCATCGCGGCGAGCACAATATGCCGCGATCCGACCAGTAGGCGGCGCCGTTTGCCAGTTCGCCGTGATAGTAGGAAAACCCGGCTGCCCGGTAGGGCAAGCCGCATTCGATACAGCGATAGGCGTCAGGTCTGGCAAGCATAAAATGTTCCGGTCGGCTGGTTTTTTCGCCGGTCGATTTGATCCGGCATCGGTCGAATTTAGTACAGGCCGGCCCGATTGCAAAATCCGCGTGACAAAATTTGACGTTTACGTAAAAAGAAGATGGGAGACCGCCCAAAGGCGGATGGTTTTGCGGTGGCACTCGCTCTAGGGTCGGCGAGGCCGATGCATCAGGAGGATCGAGCGGCATGTATCGGGCACCGGTCGAGGATATCGCGTTCACCCTGAAGCATGTGGCCGGCATGAAATCGGCCATCGATGCCGGCGCGTTCGGCGATCTCGGCGAGGATCTGGTCGATGCCGTCCTTGGCGAGGCTGGCCGTTTCGCCACCGAGGAGGTGGCCCCGCTTTACAAGATCGGCGACGAACAAGGTGCCGTGCTGAAGGACGCGGTCGTCACCACCCCGACGGGCTGGAAAGAACTCTATCGCCGCTGGACCGACGGCGGCTGGAACGCGCTCTCCGGGCCGGAAGAGTATGGCGGGCAGGCGCTGCCGACGATGCTCGGCGTCGCCGCGCTCGAAATGTGGAATTCGGCCGCCATGGCGTTCGGCATCGGCCCGACGCTGACCATGGGCGCGGTCGAAGCGCTGGACAAGCACGCTTCCGAGGACCTCAAGGCGAAATACCTCGCAAAGCTCGTCTCCGGCGAGTGGATGGGCACGATGAACCTGACCGAGCCGCAGGCGGGCTCCGACCTCGCCGCGCTACGCGCCCGCGCCGAGCCGGCCGGCGACGGCACCTACCGCATCTTCGGCCAGAAGATTTTCATCACCTATGGCGAGCACGATTTCACCGACAACATCGTCCATCTGGTGCTGGCGCGGCTGCCCGATGCGCCCGCCGGAACACGCGGCATCTCGCTGTTCCTGGTGCCGAAATTCCTGGTCGGCGACGATGGGTCGATCGGAGCGCGCAACGACGTCTTCTGTTCCGGCCTCGAGCACAAGCTCGGCATCCACGCCTCGCCGACCTGCACCATGATCTATGGCGACGGTTTCCAGGGTGCCAAGCCAGGCGCCATCGGCTGGCTGATCGGCGAGGAGAACAAGGGCCTCGCCTGCATGTTCACCATGATGAACAATGCCCGTCTGGCCGTCGGCATGCAGGGTGTCGCGGTCGCGGAAGCCGCGACCCAGAAAGCGATCGCCTACGCCAATGAACGGCGTCAGGGCAAGGCGGCGGATTACGCTGGTGCCGGCATGGCGCCGATCGTTCACCACCCGGACGTGCAACGCAATCTCCTGACGATGAAGGCGCTGACGCAGATCGCCCGCGCCATCAGCTACAGTTGCGCCCACGCCATCGATCTCGCGCGCGTATCGTCGGGTGACGAGGCGGGGCATTGGCGCGACCGCGCCAATCTCTTGACGCCGCTGGCCAAGGCTTTTTCCACCGATATCGGCGTCGAGGTTGCCTCGCTCGGCGTCCAGGTGCATGGCGGCATGGGTTTCATCGAGGAGACGGGTGCGGCGGCTCTCTACCGAGACGCCCGCATCGCGCCGATCTATGAGGGCACCAACGGCATCCAGGCGATCGATCTGGTGATGCGCAAGCTGCCGCTCGGCGGCGGCGAGCACGTGCATCGCTTTATCGACGAACTGGCCGGTATCGCCAATGCAGTGCGCACCTCCAACCTGCAAGGCTTCGGCCGAACCGCCGATCTTCTGGGTGCGGCCCTTGGCGATCTGACGCAAGCGACCCGCTTCCTGCAAAAACTGGCGGCCGATGGTCAGACGGACAAGGCGCTGGCT
>NZ_RZSJ01000146.1:0-11597 GCF_003998025.1 Mesorhizobium sp. M8A.F.Ca.ET.021.01.1.1 | reverse complement strand
GGTCAGCCTGCAGCGGGGTTGAAGAAAAATGGCGCTTTGAGCGCCTTCGGCGGCGAGCCCCCTCCCAACCGCCTCCCCAAGTCTCTATATTGAGTCATGGAAAAGCGAATCTACCCCCAAGCCATCGAATCAGTCGTCATGCCCGAGCCTTTTGGCCGGCAAAGCTTCGACAATGCCGAAAAGGCCGTTACCGCGCTGAAGGTGCTTTACAACCGCAACACCAAGTTCCTTCGCGATTCCTTCGCAGCCCTTGCCGCCGGCGGCGACAGCAGCAAGCGCTGCCGGGCCTTCTACCCCGAGATCGGCGTCACCACGAGTTCGTTCACCCAGGTCGACTCGCGCCAGGCCTATGGCCACATGCCGACGCCCGGCCATTTCGCCACCACGGTGACCCAGCCGGACCTGTTCGAGACCTACCTCATCGAGCAGCTTCGGCTGATCATGCGCAATCACGGCGTGTCGGTGACCGTCTCGGAATCGACCACGCCGATTCCCCTGCATTTCGCTTTCCTGGAAGGCACCTATGTCGACGGCGCCGCTGCCGAGCGCATCAAGCGGCCGATCCGCGACCTGTTCGACGTGCCGGATCTGGACGGCACCGACGATCAGATCGCCAACGGCACGTTCGAGGTCGCCTTCGGCGAGCCCCGGCCGCTGGCGCCGTTCACGGCGCAGCGCATCGACTATTCACTGCACCGCATGACGCACTACACCGCAACCAGCCCGCAGCATTTCCAGAACTTCGTGCTGTTCACCAACTATCAGTTCTACATCGACGAGTTCGTCGCCCGCGCCCGCGACCTGATGGAAAAGGGGGGCCACGGCTACACAGAATTTGTCGAACCCGGCAACGTCATCACCCGGGCCGGGCAGAGTGCGCCCAGCGAAGGCGTAGCACCACAGCGCCTGCCGCAGATGCCGGCCTACCATCTGAAGAAGCCCAACCATGGCGGCATCACCATGGTCAATATCGGCGTGGGTCCTTCCAACGCCAAGACCATCACCGACCATATCGCGGTGCTTCGGCCACATGCCTGGGTGATGCTTGGTCACTGCGCCGGGCTGCGCAACACTCAGGCACTGGGTGATTATGTGCTGGCGCATGCCTATGTGCGCGAGGATCACGTGCTGGACGACGATCTGCCGGTCTGGGTGCCGATCCCGCCATTGGCCGAGATCCAGGTTGCGCTGCAGGAAGCAGTCGCCGAGGTCACCGGCCTGTCTGGCTATGACCTGAAGCGCATCATGCGCACGGGCACCGTCGCCACCATCGACAACCGCAACTGGGAACTGCGCGACCAGCGCGGACCGGTGCAGCGCCTGTCACAGTCGCGCGCGATCGCGCTCGATATGGAATCGGCCACGATCGCCGCCAATGGTTTCCGCTTCCGGGTGCCCTATGGCACGCTGCTGTGCGTTTCCGACAAGCCGCTGCATGGCGAGTTGAAATTGCCTGGGATGGCGACCGAGTTCTACAAACGCCAGGTGGCGCAGCACCTGACCATCGGCATCAGGGCGATGGAGAAGCTGGCCGAGATGCCGATGGAGCGGCTGCATTCGCGCAAGCTCAGGAGCTTTTCGGAGACAGCGTTCCAGTAGGCGGTCGCGCGAAGCCTCGGCGAGGCAATTGGTCGTCTTGCTCAGGCCGTAATTTGGCGGACAAGCAAAATCGAACGGATCGGCAGGCGGCATTCGGCAGACACGACCTCAATGGCAACAGGCGCGCGCTTGAACATGACGGCTGGGCTGGTATTCCTGGCGATAACGGTATTGTCGGCCGCTTTGTTGGCCGGGTTTTTCGGCGCGCTGCACCCCGCTTTCGATTCCTTCTCGCATTTCCGCATTCACTTCAGTGTGCTGATGGCGCTTGTGGCGCTGCCGCTGCTTGCGAGTTCCTACCGGCTGCAGGCGGCCGCGGCACTGCTCTTCGCCATCGCCTGCCTGGCCACGACGGCAAACGCACTGCCCAGGTTGTGGCCGCAGCCAGCAGTTGCCAAGCCCGCCGACCAGATCGTCTACAGCCTGCTGCAGATGAACCTGCGCTTCAACAACCCGACGCCGAAGAAAGTGCTCTCACTGATCGGCCGCACCAATCCTGATGTGATCACCCTCGACGAAGTGTCGGCGATGTGGACGACCGAGCTTGGCTACATCGCCAGCGCCTACCCGTACCGTATCCTCTGCCCCTACCCGAACGGCATGTTCGGCGTGGCGCTGCTGTCGCGCCGGCCGTTTGCCGCCGACACCGCGCCGCGTTGCGAGCCGCGCGGCGCGATGGCGACCGCCACCATCGACTTTGGCGGGAGCGATGTCGATGTCGCCGCGATCCATTTGAGCTGGCCCTGGCCGAAGGAGCAATACTGGCAGATCGGCGAACTGGCGCAGCCACTGGCCGCGCTCGGCAAGACCGCGATCCTGGCCGGCGACTGCAACGCCGTGCCCTGGAGTGCGGCGGTGCGGCGGGTCGCGGCGCTCGGCGGGCTGACACTGATGCCTTCAGCCGGCCCGACCTGGATCCACCGGACACTGCCCGACTTCCTGCGCCGCTATGCGGGCCTGCCGATCGACCAGGTGTTCAGCAAGGGCGGGCTGAAGATCCTGTCATCGACGCGGCTGGAGGATACCGGCTCCGACCATCTGCCGGTGCTGGTCGAATTTACGGTTCGATCGGATCAGAAGCAGCCCGGGGATGGGCACGCCACGGCGCTCGCGGCGAGCGGCTTGTCAGCCAAGCCGCAGGGCTGACTTACACGCGCCGCGCAGCGCAGAAGCGTCGAGATGGCGAATGGATTGCGCGTTCAAGGTTTCCCGATCAAGGCAGCGATCAGATGTTCGACATGGCCGCCATCGCTATGCTCGCGCCGGTCGAAAGCGTTTTGCCTGGCCTCATATTCCGCATAGACGGTCTTGATGCGAAGCCGAGCCTCGCGGCGCGTCTTGTCGCATGATGGGTCGTTGGCAACCCGCAGGCCGGCTATCGACCGTTCCGTAGCGCGCATCATCTTCCTGGCGATGCGCCCATGCGTTTCCTCATGGGCGCGAACACCGGCGAAAAATCTGTTCCACCGCCTTTTCAGCGCCGGCGTCATGGGCGAACCAACGCGAGGGAAGGTGTAGAACAGATTGAGCGTGCCGTTGACCCGCCGCAGCCGGCAGAAGCCGTTGTCCTGCCCCCCGCCGAGATCCCAGTCGACGGTATAGGCAGTTGTGGCGATGGCATGCGTCATGAAGCCATGCTTGGGACCCTTGCTGTCCATCGCCTCGATGAAGGCCGTACCCGAGCTTCCCTTGATGTCGTAGGTCCGAGTCTGGACGATTGCCCTGGTGCCAGCCCAGGCCTCCGGCGCACACAGTGTTCCGATGACGATGAGGCATGTCAGAACTGTCCGGCGCATCGGCCTTCTCCTTGTCCCTGGAGAAGGGAACCACAAGCCGGTGATCGTTTCAACGGTTCTGCTGTGCTGCATGCCCGCGCAGCCAGCGCTCCGCGGCGTTTTTTCTGCCGCCGCGCCCTGGACAGCCCGGCGGCGCAGGGGTCACATGCCCTGGTAGACCGGTCCTTCACCGCCTTGCGGCGGCACCCAGTTGATGTTCTGGTTCGGGTCCTTGATGTCGCAGGTCTTGCAGTGGACGCAGTTCTGCGCGTTGATGACGAAGCGCACGTCCTTGGCCTGCGGATCGGCGGCGGCATTGCCATCCGTGTCCACCCACTCATAGACGCCCGCTGGGCAATAACGCGTGGAAGGCCCGGCGAAGACATCGTGCTCCGACCGCTGCTGCAGCGCCATGTCGCCGACGATGAGATGGACCGGCTCGTTTTCCTCGTGATTGGTGTTGGACAGAAACACCGAGGAGAGACGGTCGAAGGTGAGCACGCCATCCGGCTTCGGATAGGCGATCTTCTTGTGCTGGGCGGCAGGCTCGAGCGTCGCATAGTCGGCCTTGCCATGCTTCAGCGTGCCGAAGGGCGAGACGCCGAACAGCGTGTTCAGCCACATGTCGAGGCCGCCGAGGCCGACGCCGATGATGGTGCCTAAACGCGACCAGAGCGGCTTGACGTTGCGCACCTTCTTCAGGTCCTTGCCGATGTCGGTCGCCCGCCAGGCTTCCTCGTAGGCGGAAAGCTCGTCATTGGCACGGCCGGCGCCGATCGCCTTGGCGACATGATCGGCCGCCAGCATCCCAGACAGCACCGCATTGTGGGAGCCCTTGATGCGCGGCACGTTGACGAAGCCGGCCGCGCATCCCATCAGCGCACCGCCCGGGAACGACAATTTCGGCACCGACTGCCAGCCGCCCTCGGTTATGGCGCGCGCGCCGTAGCCCAGGCGCTTGGCGCCCTCGAACGTGCCTGCGATCGCCGGATGGGTCTTGAAGCGCTGGAATTCCTCGAAGGGCGACAGATAGGGGTTCTTGTAGTTGAGGTGGAGGACGAAGCCGACAGCCACCTGGTTGTCCTCCAGATGATACAGGAACGAACCGCCGCCGGTCTTCATGTCGAGCGGCCAGCCGAAGGAATGCTGAACCAGACCCGGCCGATGGTTCTCCGGCTTGACCTGCCAGAGTTCCTTGAGGCCGATGCCGTATTTGCCCGGTTCGCGGCCATCGGAGAGGTTATATTTGGCGATCAGCTGCTTGGCGAGCGAACCGCGCGCGCCCTCGCCGATCAGTACATATTTGCCCATCAGCGCCATGCCCGGCGCGAAGCCCGGACCGTGCGTGCCGTCCTTCTCGACGCCCATGTCGCCGGTAACGACGCCAGTGACGGCGCCTTCTTCATTGTAGAGCAGGCCGGCAGCGGCAAAGCCTGGATAGATCTCGACGCCAAGCGCCTCGGCCTTGCCAGCCAGCCAGCGGCAGACGTTACCCAGCGAGACGATGTAGTTGCCGTGGTTGTTCATCAGCGGCGGCATCAGGATGTTGGGCAGGCGGAACGAACCGGCGGGGCCGAGCACCAGGAAATGGTCCGCCGTGACCGGCGTCTTGAAGGGATGACCATCCTCCTCGCGCCAGCCGGGCAGAAGCCGGTCGATGCCGATCGGATCGACGACGGCGCCCGACAGGATATGGGCGCCGACCTCGCCGCCTTTTTCCAGCACGACGACGGAAAGCTCGGGATTGACCTGCTTGAGGCGGATGGCCGCGGCAAGGCCGGCCGGTCCGGCACCGACGATGACCACGTCGAATTCCATGCTTTCGCGTTCGATATCGCTCATCAACCCCTCCGCACTCGCTTGCCGCCGTTGGCGTATCTTGCTGGCTCCTGCGCTGCATAGCGCATCAATTGGCGACAGGAAACCGGCGCATACGTGACAATGCGGATTTGGCCAAAAAGTCGCGCATTCCGCGGCAGCCAAGCCGTTTCCGCGCGGCGCGGCCCCTCAAGCTTGCGTTTTCTATTGTTCGACGGCTTGCTTATCGGCCATACTTCCCGCCATGCGCATTCCCGGGCCAGGCGGCTTCTCTTCGACGCGCTTTCCATCAACGCCCTGCCGGGCCTGCCGGGCGGTTATTTTGGCCCTTCTGGCGTTGGCGCCGGGCCATGCCGTCGGAGATGAAGTGAAGGTCTGGGCTACAGGCGCGTACTCATTCTCCGACGAGCTTGGCGGTTTCCGCATCACCGGAGCCTCCGGCATCGGAACCAAGGACGACCCGCTTGTCATCACCGAAGAGCTGAATTCGGCGACACCCGTGACGCTGACCATCCGCACTACAAAGCCGATCCAGACATTCGGCAAGGCTGGAGAGTTTGCCAACGGCATCATGTATATGCGCCTTGAGGTGCTCAACAACAGCGGCCAGGCCTGGATCGAGTTCCAGTTCGAGCTGCAGGAAATACTGGATCAGCCAAGCGTGTTCGGGGACGGGCTTTCGTTCGACCAGCGCAACAAGACGCCGGACAATATCTGGTCGAGCAATTTCGCCGATTTCGACCGCGACTTCGAACCCTATGACCGGCTGCTGTTCAAAAACGGCAAGGTGGACCCGTTGAAGACGGCCAGCTTCGAGTTCCTGATGACCGACTACACGCCGCGATGGACCTTCTATCTCGTGCAGGATCCGCGCATACCCACCGGCTAGACCGTCGCGAACCGCCTTCGCCGAGGTTGCAAATTGACGCCGCCCGGACGATGGTGCGGCCATGACTGCCGCATCTCCCAACAATCCGGTCGATTTCGCCGATCTGCTCGCCTTCTATGCCAGCGTGGGTGTGGACGAGGCTCTGGAGGATGCGCCGGTAAACCGGTTCTCGGAGGCCGCGCCGAAGCCGGCGGAGCGCATGCCGACCACGACGCCACGCGAAAGCAGCGCACCGGAGCCGCCCGTGGCTCCGCCGCGCCTCGATGGGCGCGCCGTGCCGGATGCTCCGGCCCCGCGCCCGCCGACCTCGGCCGTGCCGGACGAGGCGCAGGCGGCGCTGGCGCGCCAACTGGCGACCGCGGCAGTGTCCCTGGACGAACTGCGCCAGCACATGGCCGCTTTCGAGGGCTGCAATCTCAAGGCGACCGCCAAGAACCTCGTATTCGCCGACGGCAACCCGCAAGCCGCTGTCATGCTGGTCGGTGAAGCCCCCGGCCGTGACGAGGACATTGAAGGCCTGCCCTTCGTCGGCCGCTCGGGCCGCCTGCTCGACCGCATGCTGGCCGCGATCGGCCTTGACCGCAACTCGGCCTACATCGCCAATGTCATTCCCTGGCGGCCACCCGGCAACCGCACGCCGACGCCGCACGAGACGGAAATCTGCCGGCCGTTCATCGAGCGTCAGATCGAACTGGTCAATCCCAAGGTGCTGATCAATCTCGGCGGTCCATCGGCCAAGACCTTGCTCAACACCTCGGAAGGTATCCTGCGGCTGCGCGGCAACTGGCGCGTCCACACCACGGCGTCCGGCATTGCCATTCCGGCCATGCCGACATTGCATCCGGCCTATCTCTTGCGGACGCCCGCGCACAAGAAGCTGGCGTGGCGGGACTTTCTCGAGGTGAAGGCGAAGCTGCGGGCGCTCGGCTAGCGATGACCTCGCAGGTAATTGAAATGCCTTCAGCGTCCGCCTAGTCATGCGGCCATGACAAGCTCGCAGACCTCCGCCGGCAGTCTCATCCGCGAATGGCGCACGCGCCGCCGCATGAGCCAGCTCGACCTCGCCGTGGAGGCCGAAATTTCGCAGCGGCATCTCTCCTTCGTCGAAAGCGGACGCGCCGCACCCTCGCGCGACATGGTGCTGCATCTGGCCGAGCAACTGGCGATCCCGCTGCGGCAACGCAACCAGTTGCTGCTGGCCGCGGGCTTTGCGCCCAGCTTCGGCGAACGGCCGCTCACCGATACGACGCTGGCGCCGGCGATGGCGGCGGTCGAGACCGTACTCAAGGGGCATGAGCCATTTCCGGCGTTGGCGGTGGACCGGCACTGGAACCTGGTTTCGGCGAATGCCGCGATCGCCCCTTTCCTTGCCGATGTCGGCGAGGCTTCGCTGCTGACACCACCGGTCAACGTGCTTCGCCTCAGCCTGCACCCCGGCGGCATCGCGCCACGCATCGTCAACCTGCAGGAATGGCGCACGCACCTGATCGAGCGTCTCAAGCACCAGAACGATGCCACCGGCGATCCGGTGCTGGTCGAACTGGAGCGCGAACTGCGCGGCTATCCTTCAGGCCTCAAGGGCAGTCGGCAGGCGCCGGTCGAGCCGAATGCGATCGTCCATCCGCTGAGGCTTGCCCATGGCGATCAGGTGCTGTCGTTCATCAGCACCATCACGGTCTTCGGCACACCGCTGGATGTGACCTTGTCGGAACTGGCGATCGAATCCTTTTTCCCGGCCGATGAGCAGACACGGGCGGCGCTGGTACGCCTGGCAAAGGAGCGGTCGGAACGGTCCTGATCACCCCTGCGGTAGGGCCGCCTTGCGGGTGCGGGTGCGTTCCAGACCCAATTGCCGTTCGCGCCAGATGATGAAGATGCCGGCGGCCACCACGATCGCACCACCGACCAGCGTGCCGGACGAGGTCACGTCACCGAAAACGAGATAGCCAACCACGATCCCAAGGATCATCGAGGTGTATTCGAAAGGCGCCACGACCGAGGCTTCGGCATGGCGATAGGCCGCGGTCATCAAGATCTGGCCGAGGCCGCCACAACAGCCGGCCATGATGAGCAGCGCGGCTTGCGTTGGCGTCAGCGATTGCCAGCCGAAGGGCAGCGTCAGCAGCGAGAGCACGCTCGCCGTCGACGAGAACCACAGCACGATGGTGGCCGTCTTCTCCGTCTGCACGAGATTGCGCACGAGCAGCATGGCGACAGCCGAGATTGCCGCGGCCATCAGCGCGGCCATGACGCCCAGGACCTCCTGGTCGTCGAGCCCTTCATCCGAATTGAGCAACGTCAGCTCCGGCCAGGAAATGATGAGCACGCCAATGAGGCCGATGGCGACGGCGCTCCAGCGATAGACGCGGATCGTCTCGCCAAGGAAGACCGAGGAGAACACCACGACCAGCAGCGGTTGTGCATAGTTCAGGGTGATCGCCTCAGGCAACGGCAGCCTGGTAAGCGCGAAAAAGCCGAGCCCCATGGCACCGACGCCGACGACGCCACGCGCGATGTGGTTGAAGGGACGCTTCGTGGCGAAAGCGGTGGCCAGATGTCCTTTCAATGCCAGGAAGGCGATGATCGGGAAGATGGCGAAGAAGGAACGGAAGAAGACGATCTGCCCCGCTGGCACGTCGCCTGCCGCCTTGATACAGGTTTGCATGCCGACAAAGACCGTCACCGAGACGATCTTCAGCACGATGCCTCTCAGCGTGCCGTGGCCACCCGTCGTCTCTGGTTGCGGCCTCGCTTCTGATGTCACTTTGGCAATGCGTCTCTGCCCGCCGTCGAGGGCGCGTTGCGGGTCTCGAAATGGCAGAACGGGACATTGTCGGCGCACCGAACGAAAGCGCCCATCCCGAATTTCGGTGTGACGGCGGTCATGACTGCCTCGCGACGACGAAAGGAAGGCCTGAATTAGGCTCTGGCGCAGTTTTGTCGAGGGTATGTTTCGTGTAAAGAGCGCGGACTTTGAATTTTTTGGACCAGTCAAACCATGTCCGGTCCCGGAAAAGACAGGAAAAGCCAGGGAATGCGCACTGACACCGGCCAGGTCTTCAAACTCGAGGACTATCGCCCCAGCGACTACCTCATTCCGGAAACCAACCTTGACTTCCGTCTTTCGCCGCAGGCCACGGTCGTCACCGCGATACTGACCGTCGAGCGCCGCGAGGGCATATCGGAATCGGCTCCGCTGGTGCTCGACGGCGATGGATTGACGCTGAAGCGCGTCGAGATCGACGGCAAGACGGTGAAAGCGGCGGATCTGCTGGCGAGCCCCGACCAGCTGACGCTGCTCAAGCCGCCGGCCGCACGTCGTTTCCAGCTGCTGATCGAAACCGAACTGGCGCCTGCCGGCAATGAGGCTCTTATGGGCCTTTACCGTTCGAACAACGTTTACTGCACGCAGTGCGAGGCGGAGGGTTTTCGCCGCATCACCTACTTCCTCGACCGCCCCGATATCCTGTCCGTCTACACGGTGCGGATCGAGGCGCGGCGCGACGAGGCGCCGCTGCTCCTGTCCAACGGCAATCCGGTCGAGAGCGGCGATCTCGCCGATGGCCGGCACTATGCCAGCTGGCACGACCCCTTCCCCAAGCCGTCCTACCTGTTCGCGCTGGTGGCCGGCAATCTCGGCCAGGTCGCCGACAGTTTCGTGACCTTGTCCGGCCGCAAGGTCGAGCTCGGCATTTATGTCGAGCCCGGCAAGGAGGCGCTCGCCGGCTACGCGATGGACGCGCTGAAGCGGTCGATGCAATGGGACGAGGAGGCGTTTGGCCGCGAGTACGACCTCGACGTCTTCAACATCGTCGCCGTGTCGGACTTCAACATGGGCGCGATGGAGAACAAGGGCCTCAACATCTTCAACGACAAATACGTCCTGGCCGACCAGGAGACGGCGACGGACGCCGATTTCGCCAATATCGAGGCGATCATCGCGCATGAGTACTTCCACAATTGGACAGGCAACAGAATCACTTGCCGCGACTGGTTCCAGCTTTGCCTGAAGGAAGGGCTGACGGTCTTCCGCGATCATGAGTTCTCCGCCGACCAGCGCTCGCGCGCGGTCAAGCGCATCGCCGAAGTGCGCACGCTGCGCGCCCACCAGTTTCCCGAGGACCAGGGACCGCTGGCGCATCCGGTGCGGCCGCGCCGCTACCGCGAGATCAACAATTTCTATACGGCGACGGTCTACGAAAAGGGGTCCGAAGTGGTGCGCATGATCCGCACCATTCTCGGGGCCGAGGCCTTTCGCGCGGGAATGGACCTCTATTTCGAACGCCACGACGGTGAAGCCGCGACCATCGAGGACTTCATCAAGGTGTTCGAGGAGGCGTCCGGCCGCGATCTTTCACAATTCGCGCTCTGGTATCACCAGGCGGGCACGCCCAACCTGACCGTGAGTTCGACGCACAATCCTGCCGCGCGGGAATTCACGCTCGAGATCGAGCAGTCGGTGCCGCCGACACCGTCGGAAAGCCGCAAGCGGCTGATGCATATACCACTCGCCTTTGGGCTGATCGGCGCCGGCGGCAAACCTGTCTGTTATAGCGGCGTCGAGGGCGCTAGCGTCGAGGACGGTGTCATCCATGTCCGCAAGCGCCGTCACACGGTGCGCTTTTCCGGCGTTGCCGAACGACCGGCGGTGTCACTCAACCGCGGCTTTTCGGCACCAGTGACGCTGTCGGTCGAGCAGAAGGCGGCTGACCAGTTCTTCCTCGCTCGCCATGACAACGACGCCTTCTCGCGCTGGCAGGCCTTCAACACCCTGCTCACCGATGCACTGATCGCGGCCTTCCGCCAGACCCTCGGCGGCAAACAGCCGGACTTCGCCTCACAGCTGACCGAGCTTGCCGGCAACATCGCCAGCGACGAGACGCTGGAGCCAGCCTATCGGGCCCTTGCCCTGGCGCTGCCCGGCGACGCCGACATCGCGCGTGACATCGGCAAGAACATCGATCCGGACGCCATCCATTCAGCTCGCCAGGCGCTAGCGCTGGCGATCGCCACGGCTAACGGCGAGATATTTTCCGGCCTCTATGACAGCCTTGCCGACAAGACCGCTTTCAGCCCCGACGCGGCGAGCGCGGGACGACGCGCCTTGCGCAACATTCTGCTGGATTATCTCTCGCTGCTGCCCGGTGGATCGGCATTGGCGGCCGGGCATTTCCAGTCCGCGACCAACATGACCGACCGCGCGGCCGCATTGGCAGTGCTCGCGCATCGTCACCACGGATCGCCGGAGGCGAAAATAGCGCTGGCGGCTTTCGAAAAGACATATGCGTCCGACCCGCTGGTCATGGACAAATGGTTCCAGATCCAGGCCGGCGTGCCGGCGCCGCAGGCTGTCGACACGGTCCGCTCCCTGACCGCTCATCCGGGCTTCTCGATGGGCAATCCGAACCGGGTGCGCTCGCTGATCGGCACATTCTCCAGCGCCAACCAGACCGGCTTTCACCGCGCCGACGGGGAAGGCTAGCGTGTCTTCACGCAGACGGTGCTCGAGGTCGAAA
>NZ_RZSJ01000145.1:0-11720 GCF_003998025.1 Mesorhizobium sp. M8A.F.Ca.ET.021.01.1.1 | reverse complement strand
AGCCCGCCTCGCGCTCGATGCGGCGCGACACCTGCAGCTCGTCGGCATCATTGAAGGCGGATGGCGCCGAGCGGTCGCTGTTGTCGAGGAAAAGCGTGACTTCGGCGGTGTTTCGGGCGGGACGCGTGCCCGAGCCGGAAAAGATCACGTCGTCCATGCCGGACGCGCGCATGTTCTTGTAGGAGCTTTCGCCCATCACCCAGCGCAGCGCCTCGACGAGGTTCGACTTGCCGCACCCGTTCGGCCCGACAATGCCGGTCAGGCCGCGTTCGATGACGAACTCGCCGGGTTCCACGAAGGACTTGAAACCAAGAAGGCGGAGGCGCGAAAACTTCATTCACGCGCCTCATACACCGGTTCCGCAAAAGTGTACCGAAGTTTTGCGATAGGGCGCATGGCGCGCGAACAGATAGAAAGGCAAGCAGCGCCGGAGCGCTGCCGCTTCAGCGCTGAGCCGATGTCAGAGCAGAGGGTCGATGATGGCCGACATTTCCTCAATCGACATCGCCCCTTTGTAGGTCTTACCGTTGATGAAGAAGGTCGGTGTCGAGTCGACCTTGAATTCATTGGCGCCACGCTTCTGGACCGATCTCACATCGTCCAGAAGTTTCTGGTCCGTCAAGCAGGCCTCGAAGGACTCCTGTGTAAAACCGGCAAGCTTGGAGATTTGCAGCAGCGCATCCTTGGTGTTGGACACGCCGACCCAGTTCGCCTGCTGCCGGAACAGGACATCGACCATCGGGAAATAGTTATCCTTGGCGCAGCGTGCCAACATGAAACCCGCCTCGGCGCTCGGATCGAACGGGAATTCGCGCAGGATGTAGCGGGCCTTGCCGGTATCGATGTACTTGGTTTTCAAATCCGGGAAGGTGGTCTCGGCGAAATGCGCACAGTGCGGGCAGGTCATCGAAGCGTATTCGACGATGGTGACCTTGGCGTCGTCCTTGCCGAGCTGCTTGTCGGGCAGCGCACCCGGCTTCAACAATTCGGCCATATCCACCGTGCCTTGCGCCTCCGGCACCTGGACCGCTGCGGGCGTGGCCGGCTTCGCGGGCGTTGCCGGGTCCGCGGGCTTGACATCCGCCGCCTTGGCTTGTTCGCCGGAATCACTGCAGGCCGCGAGCAGGGCCACCGCCGGAATGGCGGCCAGCGAAGTCAGGACGTTTCTGCGAGAGAAGCTTTGGCCAAACGGGGTGCGGCTCATACGAATCACCTGATAAGGGTTGAATTTTGCAATGCAAAGACACGAAAAAGCGAGAGTTGGCGCGAATTAAGGCATCCCTGTCCCCAATCCAATCGCGAAACCTGACAAGGGTGATCACGAATGCGCGAGATTAACGACAAACCTATGACTGTTTCCAGTCAGAACTAGGCTTTCCTTGTGCCCAAAATGGTCGCACCCAGCCTTTCCAGTGAGGCGCGCAGTCCGTCATCCTCGATCAATCCGACTGTATCGGCCAATTTCGCCTTTTCCGCCGCGCTCAGTGGCCTGAGAGCAGGTTTGGGCCGGGCTTTTCCAGAAGTCACCGGCTTCTGCACGATCCTGATGCGGCCTATCGCGATAAAGCCCAGGAAGGCGTTGACCCGGTTGATGATCTCGCCGGTCTCGTGCTGCAGGTGAAGCGCGGCCATGCCTTCGCAGGCGATGACCAGCACGGCCGGCTCGAATGGATCGTCCTCGTGCAGGCGGCGCGGCCACTGGATCTTTTCGGGCCGCGAGTGAATGGCCAGGCGCGGGCCAGCAATCTCTTCCCAGGACTGGACGAGACCGATCGAGATGCCTGCCCGCTTGCGCAGCACCGGGTCGAGGATCTCGGTGGCGAGGTCGCTCACCGGAACGGGATTGCCGAAGGGCCTTTTCCCTGCCATGTGCGTTCTCCAGCCACGACCCAGCAGACACCGGCCAAGCCTACGCAAGATCAATGGCACCAGCAGACCAGACCCGCAAGGCCCAGACCAGCAGAGCCAAGGCCGACGATACGGCGTCACGGCTGGTCGCCTGGTACGACGCGCATCATCGCGAACTGCCGTGGCGCGTGACGCCGCGCGAGCATGCACGCGGCGTGCGGCCCGACCCCTACCGTATCTGGCTGTCCGAGGTCATGCTGCAGCAGACCACCGTCGAAGCGGTGAAATCCTATTTCCGCGCCTTTGTCGAGAAATGGCCCGATGTCGAAGCCTTGGCCGCGGCGCCGACCGAGGATGTGATGAAAGCCTGGGCCGGGCTCGGCTACTATTCCCGCGCCCGCAACCTCAAGGCCTGTGCCGATCTGGTGGCGGCACGCGGCGGCCGGTTTCCCGACACCGAGACCGGACTTCGAGAATTGCCCGGCATCGGCGCCTATACGTCGGCGGCAATAACGGCGATTGCCTTCGACCGCCCGGCGGCCGTTGTCGACGGCAATGTCGAACGCGTCATCTCAAGGCTGTTTTCGATCACGACGCCGCTCAGCGAAGCCAAGGCCGAGATACGGGCCCAGGTCGAGCGCATGGTGCCGGCGACGCGATCGGGAGACTTCGCCCAGGCGATGATGGATCTCGGCGCCACGATCTGCACGCCACGCCGGCCGCGCTGCATGCTGTGCCCGCTGCGCGAGGACTGCAGCGCCGCCATTGCAGACGACCCCGAGAATTTCCCGGTGCGGCTGCCAAAGGCCGACAAACCGCTGCGGCGCGGCGCGGCTTTCGTGGCCGTGCGTGAGGACGGCGCCATTCTTTTGCGCAAGCGGCCGGAAAAAGGGCTGCTCGGCGGCATGACGGAAGTGCCTACCACCGACTGGACAGCGCGGGTGGACGGAGCCACCACGCAAGCGGCGGCGCCCTTTCCCGGCGCCTGGCGGCACGCCGGGTCAATCACGCATGTCTTCACCCATTTCGCGCTCGCACTCGAAGTCTTTCACGCCCACATCAAAGGTGATGCGGTGGCAGGGCACTTCTGGTCGCCCGCTGGCGAGATTTCCGGCGAGGCGCTGCCGACTGTCATGAAAAAGGCAATCGAGGCTGCGATACCCGGCGCGACGAAAAAACCGTCGCCATCAGGTGCAAAGAGACCCCATGACTGAAATCCGCCACATCGTTTTCGACATCGGCAAGGTGCTGATCCACTACGATCCAAACATTCCGTTCAGCCGCCTCATTCCCGATGCCGACGAGAGAAAGTGGTTCTTCGACAATGTCTGTACGCATGACTGGAACCTCGAGCAGGATCGCGGCCGGACGTGGCAAGAGGCCGAGGCGCTGCTCATTTCGGATCATCCAGATCATTCTGAAAACATCCGCAATTTCCGCCGCCACTGGCACGAGATGGTGCCGCATGCCTATGACGACAGCGTCGCCATCATGCTCGGCCTGATCGAAAGCGGCCATGATGTCACCATGCTGACCAACTTCGCCTCCGACACGCTGGCCGAAGCCCGGCAGCGCTTCGATTTTCTCAACCGCCCACGCGGCGTGACAGTGTCGGGCGATATCGGCAAGATCAAGCCCGACTGCGACATCTACGACCATCACGTGGCGGCGTTCGGCCTCGAACCGTCCGCGACACTGTTCATCGACGACAGCCAGAAGAATGTCGACGGCGCCAAGGCGGCCGGCTGGAAAGCGGTGCTGTTCACCGATGCCAGGACGCTTCAAGCGGATCTTGAACGCTTCGGAATAAAGGCGTGATCTCTATCGCTTGGGGCGATCCGTTGAGACTTTGATTCAACGAATAAGCGGCAGGGGATCAGCCCCCTGCCCGCTCCATGCCGAGGCGGGCGATGCGGCGCAGTTCGTCGATCGGGGTAAGTCCGCCGCTGCGCTCATAATGCCAGAAGGTCCAGCCATTGCAGGCGTCCAGCCCCTGCACCTCGGCGCCGATCTTGTGGATCGAGCCGGCGCTGTCGCCGATCGCCACGGTGCCATCGGCGCGAACCTTGGCGGCCCAGCGCTTCTTGGCGTCATAGAGCGTGGCACCGGGCGTCACCAGACCGGTGTCGATCAGGCTGACGAAGGCGACGCGCGGCTCGGCGCGCTTGCCGGTAAGCACGGTGAGATCCGCTTCGTCGAGTGGCCGCACGGCATCGATGCGCTCATTGGCGGCGTCGATATAGGCCTGCTCGCGCTCGATGCCGACGAAGTGGCGACCGAGGCGCTTGGCCACGGCACCCGTCGTGCCGGAGCCGAAGAACGGGTCGAGCACGACGTCCCCCGGCTTGGTCGAGGCCATCATGATACGGGCAAGCAGCGCCTCGGGCTTCTGTGTCGGATGCAGCTTGTCGCCATTGTCGTTCTTCAAGCGCTCGCCGCCGGTGCAGATCGGGAACAGCCAGTCGGAGCGCATCTGGATATCGTCGTTCGACGCCTTCAGCGCTTCGTAGTTGAAGGTATAGCCCTTGCCCTTCTGATCGCGCGAGGCCCAGATCATCGTCTCATGCGCGTTCTGGAACCGGCGGCCGCGGAAATTCGGCATCGGATTGGTCTTGCGCCAGACCACGTCGTTGAGGATCCAGAAGCCGAGATCCTGCATCTTGGCGCCGACCCGGAAGATGTTGTGGTAGGAGCCGATGACCCAGATCGTGCCGTTGGGCTTCAGCACGCGGCGCGCCGCCAGCAGCCAGGCGCGGGTGAAGGCGTCATAGGCTTCGAAGCTCTCGAACTGGTCCCAGTCGTCGTCGACCGCATCGACCTTGGACTGGTCGGGACGATGCAAATCGCCGTCGAGCTGCAGATTGTAGGGGGGATCGGCAAAGATGACGTCGATCGACTTTTCCGGCAGGCGGTCGAGCGCCGCGACACAGTCGCCTTTCAGGATCGTGTCCAGCCATTCGGATTGCTGGGGAGCATGGGAGAGCTCGTCGAGAAGACGCACGGCTGACATTTTTACACCCAAGGCACGCGTTACTGTTTACTCCCCGTTATGGTTACCGATCAGCGTAAATATTCGGTGAAGCTTTATCGATCCGGTGCAGGAGTTTGCGAAGGCGTGCCCATTGGTGTATGCCGCGCCGCTTGAGCCCTGAGCGGCCATTTCTCCATCCTCCATCGTCCGGATCATCATGCCCCAGCCAGACCTTGTCATCTTCGATTGCGACGGCGTGCTCGTCGATTCCGAAATCATCGCCGCACGGGTCGAGGCCGAATTGATCACCCTGGCCGGATATGAAGTCTCGGCGGAGGAGATTGCCGAGACCTATGCGGGCCTGACCTTCAAGGACATACTGATGCGGATCGAGGAGAAGTCCAAGATCCCGTTCCAGGTCTCGTTGATCGATCGCGCCGAGGAACTGGTCGACCGCAAACTGCGCAGCGACGTTCGTGCCATCGAAGGCGTGCGGGAAGCGGTCGCCTCGGTCACGACGCAACGCTGCATCTGCTCCAATTCACGTTCGGAGCGGATCGAGTTCATGCTGGAGAAGGTGCATCTGCTGCCATTCTTCGCCGGACGCATCTTCTCGGCGCTGGAGACGCCGACCGGAAAGACCAAACCGGCCCCGGACGTGTTCCTGCATGCCGCCGAAAAGCTCGGCGCCAACCCGGCGAACACCTTCGTCATCGAGGATTCCGTGCACGGCGTCACCGGCGCCACGGCCGCCGGTATGCGCGTGATCGGTTTTACGGGCGCGAGCCACAGTTATCCCGGCCACGCCGATGCCCTGACCGAGGCCGGCGCCGAAACGGTGATCCGGCGGTGGGCGGAGTTGAAAAGCGTTATCGCGGCGCTGTCGGAGTGGTCTGCGAATGCTTGAGCTGCGTGCGCCCGACCGGACGCACGCCACGCTGAGGGCCGCTCAGTTCGTTGCCGCGGCTTTCTTCTTCTTGCGCTTCGACTTGTCGGTTGTAGCCTTGGGCGCGGTTTCATCATAACCGGCATAGGCCTGATAGTCCGCAGCCGTCGGCGCCGGTACGACGATATTGGAATCGGTGAAGACGAACTGGGTCGCGACCGAGGGATCGGTGACCTGGACCTGATACTGGTGGATTTGCGAATAAAGCACGTCGGTGCCGTGCATCACCGCGGTACGGATCGGCATGGTGATGGTGCCCGGAGTGAATTTCGGCCCTGGTACAATCTTGCCGGCAACCGCGATCGTCATCGTCAGTTGTCCGTCGGCACGGCTGCAATCGCGGGTCACGTCGCTGATCGATGCCTGATAAATGATCCTCGCCGAATCGTCGGGCGGAGTAGCGGCGGCGGCGTCAGCCGCTGCCTGGGCCGCTGCATCCGCAGCGGCGTCGCCGGTCTTCTTGAGCTTCGGCTTGGGCTTCCGGGCCTCGTTGACATAGGTGTTGAAGAACGCCGTGCCATCGCGCACCGTCACCCTTGGGCAGTAGGCGTTCAGCTGGCTGGCCAGCACCTTGGGGTCCTGCGGCGGCGGTGGCGCCGTCGGGTCCTTCTTGCCGAAACCGAGGTTCAAGATGCCATTGTCGCCGGATTGGCAGCCGGCGGCGGCAAGCATAAAGCCCGTGAGCGCGAGACCCGCCAAAAAGCGACCACTTGATATACGAAACGCCATGAAACTGCACTTCCCTCTCGCAAAGCTGGTGACGTATATCAACCGCGCGGCAAAAATGCGACTACAGCCGGTGCAGAAATTAACCACCTTGTGGTGAACGGAAAAACAGGCGGCAAACGGATCTGTGACATGCACTATGTGAGTACCCGCGGGGAAGCGCCCGCGCTTGGATTTTCCGACGCCGTCCTGGCCGGCCTGGCGCGCGATGGCGGGCTTTATGTGCCGCGCGAATGGCCACACTTCTCGTCATCCGAGATCCGCGCCATGCGTGGCCTTGCCTATCCTGACCTTGCAATCCGCCTGCTGACGCCGTTCCTCGGCGGCGAGATCGCCGCACCGGTCTTCGAGCGCCTGGTCCGCGAAACCTATGCCACCTTCCGCCATGAGGCTGTCTGCCCGCTGGTCCAGACCGGCGCCAACACTTTTGTCCTCGAACTCTTCCATGGGCCGACGCTGGCGTTCAAGGACGTGGCGATGCAATTGCTTGCCCGGCTGATGGACCATGTGCTTGCCGAACGCGGCCAGCATGCCACCATCGTCGGCGCCACGTCGGGCGATACCGGCGGCGCGGCCATAGACGCCTTTGCCGGGCGCAGCCGCACCGACATCTTCATCCTGTTCCCGCATGGCCGCGTCTCGCCGGTGCAGCAGCGGCAGATGACCACGTCGAAGGCTGAAAATGTCCATGCACTGGCGATCGAAGGCAATTTCGACGACTGTCAGGGCCTGCTGAAGGATATGTTCAACGATCACGGCTTTCGCGACCGGGTGTCGCTGTCGGGGGTCAATTCGATCAACTGGGCGCGCATCATGGCCCAGATCGTCTATTATTTCTCCTCGGCATTGTCGCTCGGCGCACCGGACAGGCCGGTCTCCTTTACCGTGCCGACCGGCAATTTCGGCGATATCTTCGCCGGCTACGCCGCCAAGAAGATGGGCCTGCCGATCGACCGGCTGGTCATCGCCACCAACGACAACGACATATTGGCTCGCACCTTCGCGACCGGCGAATACCGCACCAAGGGCGTCTTTGCGACCACCTCGCCGTCGATGGACATCCAGGTTTCCTCGAACTTCGAACGCCTGCTTTTCGAGGCATCAAACCGCGATGCGGCGACGGTGCGGCGCTACATGGCCGGCCTGAAGCAATCGGGCGCTTTCACCATCGAAGCCCGGGAAATTGCCGGGATGCGGTCCGAATTCGATGCCGGCCGCGCCGATATGGACGAGGTCGCCGACACCATCCGCTCGACGCTCGCGGGCAGCAATTATCTTCTAGATCCGCACACCGCCGCGGCCATGTATGTCGCGGCCGGGAAAGCATCGGGCGCCGTGCCGATGGTGGTGCTGGGCACTGCACATCCGGCGAAATTCCCGGCCGCCGTCGAGGCCGCCAGCGGTGTCTCGCCCGCCCTGCCCGCATGGCTAGGGGGATTGATGACATTTGAGGAAAAATACACGGTACTTCCATCCGACCTGAAAATGGTGGAAGATTACGTCAGCCGCCGTGCGCGGGCGGCGCGTTAGGGAGTACGAGCCATATGGGTGTTGAGGTAAGCCGTCTGTCGAACGGCCTGACAGTCGCCACCGAAACTCTTCCAAGTATCGAATCGGTTGCCTTGGGTGCCTGGGTCAAGTCGGGTGCCCGCAATGAACGCGAAGAAGAGCATGGCATGGCCCATCTGCTCGAACACATGGCGTTCAAGGGGACGAAGCGGCGAAGCGCCTTCGAGATCGCCTCGGAAATCGAGGACGTCGGCGGCGAGATCAATGCCGCCACCAGCGTCGAGACCACCTCCTACTACGCCAGGGTGCTCTCCGACGACGTGCCGCTGGCCGTCGACATCCTGTCCGACATCCTGCAGGAGTCCGAATTCGACCCGCAGGAACTCGAGCGCGAGCAGCACGTCATCCTGCAGGAGATCGGCGCCGCGCACGACACGCCCGACGACATCGTTTTCGACCGTTTCACCGAGACGGCCTTCCGCCACCAGACCATCGGCCGCTCGATCCTGGGCACGCCCGAAACGGTAAAATCCTTCACCTCCAAGCAGTTGCACGATTTCATCGAACGCCAGTATGGCGCCGAGCGGATGGTGATCGTGGCGGCCGGCGACATCAAGCACGACAAGTTCGTGCGCGAGGTCGAAAACCGGCTCGGCGGCTTCCGCAGCAAGGCCGACAGCACCATTCCGCAATACGCGCAATATGTCGGCGGCGATTTCCGTGAGGACCGCGACCTGATGGACGCGCAGATCGTGCTGGGCTTCGAGGGCCGCGCCTATCATGTGCGCGATTTCTACGCCTCGCAGGTGCTGTCGATGATTCTGGGCGGCGGCATGTCGTCGCGTCTGTTCCAGGAAGTCCGCGAGAAACGCGGCCTGTGCTATTCGGTCTATGCCTTCCACTGGGGTTTTTCCGATACGGGCATATTCGGCGTCCATGCCGCCACGGGGCAAAGCGACATCGCCAAGCTGGTGCCTGTCATCATTGACGAGTTGCAGAAGGCCGGCGAGAGCATCCTTCAAGAAGAACTCGACCGTGCGCGCGCCCAGTATCGCGCCGGGCTGATCATGTCCGCCGAAAGTCCGGCCAGCCGTGCCTCGCAGATCGCGCGCCAACTGCTGCTTTTCGGCCGTCCGATCGCAAAGGAAGAGTTGATGGAGCGGCTGGCGGCGCTGACGATCGAGCGCCTGACCGACCTGTCGTCGCGGATGTTCTCGACCAAGCCGACGCTTACCGCTGTCGGGCCCGTGGGTACGCTGGCACCATACGAGGCGATCCTCGATTCGCTTCCGGGTACGCAGGCCACGGCCCGCAGGCTCGCCGTCTAAGTCCCAAGCGCCGTGTTCGCGCTCCCTTTCTTTCGCCGTGACCTGCCGGCACTGAAGGGCAACCTCGTCACGCTGCGCGTGCCGTTCACCAGCGATTATCGCGAGTGGTCGGCGGTGCGCGGCGAAAGCCGGACGTTCCTGGAGCCGTGGGAGCCGCGCTGGACCCCCGACGAACTCGACCGCACGGCATGGCGCCTGCGCATCAGCCGCTATCGCGAGGACTATGCACAGGGAACGGCGATCGCCTTCTTCATCTTCGAGAAGTCGAGCGGCAAGCTCGCGGGCGGCATCACGCTCGGCAACATACGTCACGGCGTCTCGCAAAGCGGCCATGTCGGCTACTGGATCGGCGAACGCTTCGGCGGCCGTGGCCTGATGACCGACGCGGTCAAGGTGGTGGCCCGCTTCGCCTTCGATACGCTGAGGTTGCACCGGATCGAAGCCGCCTGTATTCCCGACAATATCAGGTCGATCCGCGTGCTTGAAAAAGCCGGATTCCGGCGCGAAGGACTTCTGCGATCCTATCTCAGGATCAACGGCATCTGGCAGGACCATTACCTCTACGCCCGGATCGCCGACGATCCGCCGGGCGCTGGAACGAAGGACTGATTTTTGACGAATTTCCTGCGAAACGGACCGCTGTTCGCCTTTCTGCTGGCGACGATGCTGACGCTGTGCGCGGCTTCGTCGGCCTTTGCCGTAGAACCCATCAAGATTGCCCGCGACGATGTCGCGCTCGACCTTTCGCGCGCCGTCGAGATCTACCGCAATCAGGGTGAGAACTTCCAGGTGTCGACCGCGCCCGGGCCGGACGGCATCGTGCGGCGCATCGAGGTCGAAGCCAACGACGCCCGCTCGACCGGCGACTGGGCGGTGTTCGCGCTCGCCAACACCACCGACCAGCAGCTCGACAGGCTGATCGTCGCGCCGCATTTCCGGCTGGTCAATTCCGGCATCTTCTGGCCGGATCTCGGCTCGACGCGCATCGCCGCCATCACGCCCAGCGAAGGCTTCGCACTCGACCGCCAGACCAGCCCCGATGCCGACGTGTTCCGGGTGACGCTGAACCCCGGCACGGTGATCACCTTCATCGCCGAGCTTGCCTCGCCGAAGCTGCCGCAGGTCTACCTCTGGGATCCGGAATCCTACAAGGACTCGGTCAATTCCTACACGCTGTTTCGCGGCATCGTCATCGGCATTGCCGGCCTTCTGGCGCTGTTCCTGACCATCCTGTTCGTCGTCAAGGGAACGTCGATGTTCCCGGCGACGGCAGCCCTCGCCTGGGCGGTGCTTGCCTATATCTGCGTCGATTTCGGCTTCCTCAACAAGGTCATCGAGATTTCGCCCGGCAACGAGCAGATGTGGCGAGCCGGAACGGAGGTGGCGCTGGCGGCGACCTTCGTGGTCTTCCTGTTCGCCTATCTCAACCTCAATCGGTGGCACGGCCATTTCAGTTATGGCGCCCTGGTCTGGATTCTAGGCCTGCTGCTGATCGCCGGCGTCGCCATCGTCGATCCGGCGGTCGCCGCCGGCATCGCCCGCATCTCGTTTGCCGCCACGGCGCTGACCGGGCTCGGCCTGATCATCTTCCTCGGCATTCGTGGTTATGACCGCGCCATCATGCTGGTGCCCAGTTGGGTCATGGTGCTGTTATGGCTATGCGGGTCGTGGATGGCGATCACCGGCATGCTCGACAACGACATCGCCCAGCCAGCACTTGGCGGCGGGCTGATCCTGATCATCCTCTTGATCGGCTTCACCGTCATGCAGCACGCCTTTGCAGGCGGTGCGCTGCATCAGGGGCTGTTCTCCGACCTCGAGCGACAGGCGCTGGCCGTCGCGGGGTCGGGCGATACGGTGTGGGACTGGGACGTGCTGCGCGACCGCGTGGTGACCAAACCCGATGTCAGCATCCAGCTCGGCCTTGCTCCCAACAGCCTGGGCGGTGCCGCGCGCAACTGGCTGCCGGTGCTGCACGCCGATGACCGCGACACGTTCCGCACGACGCTCGACGTCGTTCTGGAACATCGCCGCGGCAAGGTGGCGCAGAATTTCCGCCTGCGCGGCGCCGACGGGCACTATCACTGGTTTGCCCTGCGCGCGCGCCCGGTCATCGGGTCGGACGGCGAGGTGATCCGCTGCGTCGGCACCATGGTCGACGTCACCGAACAGAAGAAATCCGAGGAAAGGCTGCTGCACGACGCCGTGCATGACAACCTGACCGGCCTGCCGAACCGCGAATTGTTCATGAACCGGCTGGAGGCGATAATCTCGATCGCCCGTACCGAAGAGAAGGTGCGTCCGACCGTCTTCGTCATCGACATCGACCGCTTCAAGCAGGTCAATGACGGGCTCGGCATCTCGGCCGGCGACACCATCCTGCTCACCATCG
>NZ_RZSJ01000144.1:0-11744 GCF_003998025.1 Mesorhizobium sp. M8A.F.Ca.ET.021.01.1.1 | reverse complement strand
CTGGGAGAAGTGCCCGGCAGGGCGATAAGGGGCAGCGCCAGCCTTGTCCTGTATCTCCGACAACTAATGCTTTCTGGAAAGCTGCTTCGTCGCGGCTTCCAGCCCGGCCAGTGTCAGCGGGAACATGCGGCCGCCGAAGATGTCGCGAATCATGGCGATGGAATGCGTAAAGCCCCAATTCCTTTCACTCTCCGGATTCAGCCACACCGCGTTCGGCCATTGCTGCAGGAGCCGGCCGAGCCAAACGCTGCCCGCCTCGGGATTCCAGTGTTCCACCGAGCCGCCGGGGTGGGCGATCTCGTAAGGGCTCATCGAGGCATCGCCGACGACGATGACTTTATAGTCGGGGCCATATTTGTGGATGAGGTCAAACGTCGGAATCACCTCGGCATGGCGGCGGCGATTGTCCTTCCACACGCCTTCGTAGAGGCAGTTGTGGAAATAGAAATATTCGAGCTGGCGGAATTCGGCGCGAGCCGCCGAAAACAGCTCCTCGACGCTCTTGATGTGATCGTCCATCGAGCCGCCGACATCGAAGAACATCAGGAGCTTCACCGCATTGCGACGCTCGGGCCGTGTCTGGACGTCGAGATAGCCGTGCTCGGCGGTGGCGTGGATGGTGCCGGGCAGGTCGAACTCTTCCTCGGCGCCTTCGCGCACCCAGCGGCGCAGACGCTTCAGCGCGATCTTGATGTTGCGGGTGCCGAGTTCGACGGCATCGTCGAAATTCCTGAATTCGCGCTTGTCCCAGACTTTTACCGCGCGCCGGTTGCGGCTTTCAGCTTGCCCGATGCGCACGCCTTCGGGGTTGTAGCCATAGGCGCCGAAGGGCGAGGTGCCGCCCGCGCCGATCCATTTCGAGCCGCCCTGGTGGCGGCCCTTCTGTTCCTTGAGCCGCTGCTTCAGCGTCTCCATCAGCCTGTCGAAGCCGCCAAGCGCCTCGACCAGTCTTTTCTCCTCCTCGGTCAGGTGCTTATCGGCGAGCCGGCGCAGCCATTCCTCGGGAATGTCGGCGAAGTCGACGGCATCCGGGCCGCCGAGCGCCTCGATCCCCTTGAAGACATGCGCGAACACCTGGTCGAAGCGGTCGATATGGCGCTCGTCCTTCACCAAAGCGGCGCGGGCGAGATAGTAAAAACCCTCGACGTCATAATCGACAAGCCCGGCTTCCAGCCCTTCGAGCAGAGAGAGGTATTCCCTGAGCGAAACGGGAACGCGCGCTGCCTTCAGTTCAAGGAAGAAGGGGATGAACATGACTACAACAGATCATACTCGATAAAGCCGGTCCTACGCGCGACGTGGTCGTAGAGCTTGCGCGCGGTGGCGTTGGTCTCGTGCGTCATCCAGTAGACGTTTTTCACCCCGATCTTGCCGGCCTCCTGCTTCACGGCTTCGATGAGGGCCGCACCGATGCCCTTGCCGCGCACATCCGGGTCGGCGAACAGGTCCTGCAGGTAGCAATTGTTTTTCTCCGACCAGCCGGAGCGGTGATAGAGGTAGTGGGTGAGGCCGACGGCCTTGCCGTCGAGGGTCGCGATAAAACCCTTCGGCTCGAATTCGCCTGTCGTGAACAGCCGCTTCCAGGTGATCGCGTAGACCTCTTCCGGCAGCTTGGTTTCATAGAAGGTCAGATAGTCGGTCCACAAGCGGCGCCAGTCGGCGTGGTCGGATTGCGCGAGCGGGCGGACAACAATCTCAGACATTTCATCTCCTCCGAAGGGTTCTGGCCGATGCTGACGTGCTCTGCGGCCGGCGGCAACGGTCCACATCAGGGGAAAGTGCTATTGCTGCCTTGCTATTGCTGCCGCCTGGCCATGAAGGCCAGCCGCTCGAACAGATGCACATCCTGTTCGTTCTTCAGCAGGGCACCGTGCAGCTTGGGCAGCGCGTTCTTGGCGTCGGCGCGCAAATCCTCGGGCGCGATGTCATCGGCGACCAGCAGGCGGATCCAGTCCAATGCCTCGGAGGTTGACGGCTTCTTCTTCAAGCCCGGCACGTCGCGAATTTCGTAGAACTGGGTGAGGGCGGCGCGCACCAGGTTCTGCTTGATGCCGGGATAATGGACATCGACGATCCGGTGCAGCGTATCGACGTCGGGAAAGCGGATATAATGGAAGAAGCAGCGGCGCAGGAAGGCGTCCGGCAGTTCCTTCTCGTTGTTGGAGGTGATGATGACGATCGGGCGGACGGCGGCGCGGATGGTCTCGCCGGTCTCGTAGACGAAGAACTCCATCCGATCGAGTTCCTGCAGGAGATCGTTGGGGAATTCGATGTCGGCCTTGTCGATCTCGTCGATGAGGAGCACGACCTTCTTGCCAGCCGCGAACGCCTCCCAGAGCTTGCCGCGCTTGATGTAGTTCTTGATGTCGTTGAACCTGACATCGCCGAGCTGGCTGTCGCGCAGCCGCGACACGGCGTCGTACTCGTAGAGACCTTGCTGCGCCCGTGTCGTCGATTTGACATGCCATTCGATGAGGTCGAGGCCGAGTGCCGCCGCCACCTGGCGGGCTAGTTCGGTCTTGCCGGTGCCGGGCTCGCCCTTGACCAGCAGCGGCCGTTCCAGCGCTATCGCCGCGTTGACCGCCACCATCAGATCCTTGTCGGCGACATAGGCCGCCGTGCCTTCGAAACGCATTTTTGCTCCTTGGTTCATTCCGGGAACCGTAAGGAGGCCCTCCGGTCCGCGCAAGGGCGGGCCTGCAAAGGCGATGATGCCGACCGGTGTGGAAAGAGCACCGTCTCTCTGGCGCTTGTGTCACCATCGGCCTATATTGATCGAGGCGGTCTGCGCTTCCCGGCAGGAGACACTTTTCCCCGGGGCCTTAACGATCCTTAGGGAGCTGTCCCTGGGAAGACCCGTGGGCTTTCTCACACGGCGCCCACCTACTTTGTAGGCACCCGGGATCGACCTCTCCACCGGTTGTGTGGACCGTCACTTGTCGCAAGGCGTCCACCCATCCTGGCGGATGATGCGGTGGAAAACGTCGCGCTTGAGACGTCACACAGCTCTGACCTTTTCTACCTTGGCCGCATGACCTCTCCCAAAGACCTGAAAAAGCAGCTACGCCTCGAGGCACTCGCTCGCCGCGACGCGCTCGACGAATTCTGGCGGGTCGAGGCCGCGCTCGAAATGGCGGAGACGGCGCGCGACCATCTGGAGATCGGGCCTGGCCAGATCGTCTCCGGTTTCTGGCCGATGCGCTCGGAGGTCGATGTCAGGCCGCTGATGTTCGCCTTGCGTGAGCGGGGCGCACGGCTCTGCCTGCCTGCCATTCTCGACAAGACCACCATCGTCTTTCGCGAACTGGTGCGTGGCGCGCCGATGGTCGACATGGGTTTTGGCACGGTCGGACCGCACGCGGAGGCCGAGGTTCTCGACCCCTCGGTCATGCTGGTGCCGCTCGCCGCCTTCGACGCACGCGGCCACCGCATCGGTTATGGCGCCGGCTATTACGATCGCGCGATCGCGAAGCTCGTCGACAAGGGGCATACGCCCCGGCTGATCGGCATAGCCTTCGACTGCCAGGAAGTGGCGCAGGTTCCGGACGAGAACCATGACGTGATCATCCCGGAAATACTCACCGAGAGCGGGTTGCGCCGCTTCACGCCAAAATTGTAGATAATGGAGGCATGATCTTTTCGCGGATGTCATGCGGCATTTGCTTCGCTGACTTTCGGTGCAGGATCATATGAGACTTCTCTTCCTCGGTGACATGGTTGGAAAAACGGGACGCACGGCGGTGTGGGAACAGCTGCCTGGCCTGATCTCGGACTTCAAACTCGACTTCGTCATCGTCAATGGCGAGAATGCCGCCGGCGGCTTCGGCATCACCGAAGAGATCTTTCGGGAGACCATCGCTGCAGGCGCCGATGTCGTCACCACCGGCAACCATGTCTGGGATCAGCGCGATGCGCTGGCCTTCGCGCCGCGCGAGCAGCGGTTCCTGCGGCCCTCCAATTTTCCCAAGGGTACGCCCGGGCGCGGCTCCGGCGTCTACATCGCCAAAAACGGCGCGCGCGTGCTGGTCGCCAACATCATGGGCCGAGTATTCATGCATCCCGAGCTCGACGATCCGTTCCAGGCCGGCGAGCGTGAGCTTGCAGCCTGTCCGCTCGGCGAGCAGGCCGATGCGGTGATCATCGACTTTCATGCGGAAGCGACCTCGGAAAAGATGTGCTTCGCGCATTTCGTCGACGGCCGCGCCAGCCTGGTCGTCGGCACCCATACGCACCAGCCCACCGCCGATCACCAGATCCTCAATGGCGGCACCGGCTATCTGTCGGATGCCGGCATGTGCGGCGATTATGATTCCTCGCTCGGCATGGACAAGGAGGAACCACTCAACCGGTTCCTGTCGAAAGTACCGAAAGGGCGTTTCGAGGCAGCGACCGGCCCGGCGACCTTGTGTGGGGTCGGTGTCAATATTTCCGATCGTACCGGACTGACCGAGAAGATCGCGCCGTTTCGTCGCGGGCCGAGACTGGAAGAAACGGCTCCGTCGTTCTGGTCGTGACATTGATATAGGCGCGCGCAGTACCTAACTGCCGACGACATCTGCTTCAGATCGTTAAAAGAGGGGACAACGACCTCCATGCAGCTTATCGAATTTCTTGCGCCGCATTTTCAATTCGTTTCCGATCCAACCGCATGGGTCGCCTTGCTGACGCTGGTGGTGCTCGAGATCGTGCTCGGCATCGACAATCTGATCTTCATCTCCATCCTGACCAACAAGCTGCCCGTGGACCAGAGGGCTCGTGCGCGCCGGCTCGGCATCTCGGCGGCACTGATCATGCGCCTGCTGCTGCTCGCCACCATTTCGGTCATCGTCCAACTGACGACGCCGGTCTTCACCGCGTTCGGCCACGGTTTCTCCTGGCGCGACCTGATCCTGATCGCCGGCGGCCTGTTCCTGGTGTGGAAGGCGACCAAGGAGATCCACCACACGGTCGATCCCGACGACCACAAGGACACGATGATGGGAGAGACGCTCAAGATCTCGCTTGCCGGCGCGATCTTCCAGATTCTGCTGCTCGACCTCGTCTTTTCGATCGATTCCATCATCACCGCCGTCGGCATGACCGACGAGATCGCCATCATGTACATCGCGGTGATCGTGGCCGTCAGCGTGATGATGCTGGCGGCGGGTCCGCTGGCCAACTTCATCGCCAAGAACCCCAGCATCGTCATGCTGGCCCTGGGCTTCCTGTTGATGATCGGCATGACGCTGATCGCGGACGGCATGGGCTATCATGTTCCCAAGGGCTACATCTACGCGGCGATGGGTTTTTCGGCGCTGGTCGAGGGGCTCAACATGCTGGCGCGGCGGCGCAAGAAAGCGAAATCCGGCGACGGGCATTAGAGCGCGGACGCCACAGTCTGACGCAACCTTGCCAAACATGGGGTTGCATTCGATCTCGCCCAGAAGGTGTTCGATGACCCGCTTCATCTTATCGTGCCTGACCGCTTCGAAGACGGTGAGCAACGATGGCATGCGATCGGGATGGTCAAAACCGTAGTGGTTCTGCTGGTTGTCCATACCTACCCGGATCGCGAAGCTGAAGAGCGGGTTCGGATTGTCAGGGCTCGGAAAGCGACGCCGCATGAAAGGAGGCGCTATGAGCAGGAAGGACCTTAGCCACGACCAGCGAGACCAGCTTGCAAAGCTGGCCGATTTGCCTGACAGCGAGATTGATACTTCCGATATTCCAGAGGCTCCGGCCGAGAACTGGATACATGCCCGTCGTGGGCATCTTTACCGCCCAATTAAGCAGCCGGTGACCATTCGGCTCGATGCCGACGTGCTCTCCTGGTTCAAGGAACATGTCGGAGGTGGGGGCTATCAAACCGAGATCAATCGCGTGCTCCGCCACCATGTGATCGAACAGGAAAAACGGCGATCCTGAGTCGTTTAACCTGCCGGTACCCCCCTCGGGTGACGATCACCGATGAGGCTCAGGGTCAGGCCCTGCTCCAGCCAGGCCTTGGCGCCGGCGAGCACCAGCGTGAAGCCGCCGGTTGAGCCGACCGCTTCTTTCACCTGCTCGTCGCCATTGCCGGTAAAGCCAAAATTCCCGACTTCGAGGAATGTCGCCTCGCCAGGCATTTCAGTGAAGGTCCAGACCACAGTGGTCGGCGGGTCGCTCCACGTCATGACGATCTTCTTGTCCCGGACGATCTCGCTGACGTCGACGGTCGTCGAGACGCCATACATGCGCCACTCCCACTGAACAGGCTTGCCACCGTCAAGCCGGCCGCTGCCATGGGTGAACCAGAAGCGGGTCGTGATCGCCGGATCGACGATGGCCTCGAAAACATCAGCGACCGGCCGCCGGATCAGCATGGCGGCTTCGGCTGTCGGTGTTTCACGGATTTCCATGGCGATCTCCTTTCGAATACGCTCACCAGGCGTCGGGTTCGCGCACCATATGAATGATGTTGGCCGGATTGGTGATCCAGCCACCACGGAAACCCTCGCCCAATGGCTCGATGGCATCGCAACGCACAACGCCTGCCTTGGCCAGATGATCCGCGGCGCCCGGAAAATCCTGCGTGAAAAGCTCCAGCCAAATCTCGGCCTGGCTCATCATCGGCACTTCGTCGATCCACAGCCGGTTAGGCCCAAGTTCGAAGCCGATCGCCGGCGGCTTGGCGGTGAACGGCTTGAGGCCAACGACGTCGCGGTAGAAGGCGATCGTCGCTTCGTACTGGTGCGACGGCACCTTCATGGCGATGTTGATGCCGCCGGTGATCTTCGCGGTCATGGTTCCCGTCCTTGTTGGGGTGCTGGTTGGCTGGTTCAACTGGCGTTCCGTCATGGCAGGTTGATCTGCCAGGAGACGCCGAACCTGTCGTTCAGCCATGCGAAGCGGCGGCTAAAGCCATAGTTGTCCGGCGGCATCAGGAAGCCGCCTCCCTTCGCCAAGGTTTCGACGATGCGCTCCAGCTCCTGTTCGGAGGAACAGTCGACATAGAGCGAGAACGACGGCGTGAAGGTGAAAGCGTGGTGAACAGGGCTGTTATAGACCGTCACCTCCAGGCCGCAGATGGAAACGCGCGCGAGTTTGAGCATACCTTCCGCGCCGTCTTCACCGGAACCGTAACGTGTGACGTCGAGGATGCTACTGTCGGGAATGGCCTCGCAATAAAGGGTCATTGCCTCTTCGGCCTTGCCCTCGAACATCAGGAATGGCCTTACTTTCGTCATTGCGGGTTCTCCCCTTTTCCTATCGTCGTTCAAACATTGGCCTCGCTGGCGGGTTCGCCCCTCATCTCGCTGCGGTAATAACCGTCGCGCAGATTGATGCCGTATTCGACATAGGCCTTCATGCAGGCCAGCATCTGCGACCAGCCCTCGCAATTCAGGTAGGACTTCTTCAGGCCGACCGCGCCTTCCTGCCAGCCGCTCTCGGCGATGGTGACGAAGGTGCCGCCATCGTCGAGCGGCTCGAAATTCATCTCGATGCGGGTCTTGTAGGCGGGCTTGCCGTCGGTGTCGGTGGCATCCCAGCGCAGCACGATGCGGCTGTCCTTGACCACTTCGTCGACCTCGACCGGCACCTTGCCCCACCAGACGACACCCGAACCGGCAACCAATGGCGCGCTGGCGCCGCCGATGGTGGTGAAATAGCCGCTGAGCTTCTTCGGATTGACGACCGCGTCAAAGACTTCGGCGACCGGTTTGCCGATGCGCCCTGAAACACTGAATCCAAGAGACATATCCACAGCTCCTTGCTTGATCGCGACAACGATATGTTATAGAAACATAACATGTCAAGCCGATCGCAAGACGACAATGTTTTCAAGGCGCTGGCGCATCCGCGCCGGCGCGAAATACTGGATCAGTTGAAAGACGAGCCAAAGACCACCGGCATGCTGTGCGATGCCTTTCCCGCCATCGACCGCTGCACCGTCATGCTGCATCTCAAGGTGCTGGAGGAGGCGGATCTGATCGTTGCGCGTCGTGACGGACGCGAGCGCTGGAACCATCTGAATTCCCTGCCGATCAAGCAGATCCACGACCGCTGGATCAGCCAGTATGCCGGCCACGCGCTCAGCATCATCGACCGGCTGAGGTCCGATCTGGAAGCATAGACAAGGCCGGGATCGCCGTGGCGCGGCGCGGCTGGACGAATTGAGCCGATTTATCTATAAGCCGGCCATTCCGACAAGGAGCGCCGCGCGTCCACCCGGACGCATCAGGGTCGTTCTGAAATTTTGAATTCGAGCCTTTTGCAAAGGCGAGGTGACGCATCTCGCGGCAAGGGGCTCTAGCCGAACACGACAGGGGTGCCATGGCTGGCCATTCACAGTTCAAGAACATCATGCACCGCAAGGGCCGTCAGGACGCGGTGCGGTCGAAAATGTTTTCCAAGCTGGCGCGCGAAATCACCGTTGCCGCCAAGAGCGGGACGCCCGATCCATCGATGAACCCGCGCCTGCGCCTGGCGATCCAGAACGCCAAGGCCGTGTCGATGCCGAAGGACAACATCCAGCGCGCCATCAACAAGGCCTCGATGGGTGATGCAGAGAATTACGAAGCCGTGCGCTACGAAGGGTATGGTCCAGGTGGCGTCGCCGTGATCGTCGAGGCACTGACCGACAACCGCAACCGGTCGGCGTCCAACGTCCGCGCCGCCTTCACCAAGGCCGGCGGCGCGCTCGGCGAAACCGGATCGGTGTCGTTCATGTGGGACCGCGCCGGCGAAATCTACTATCCGGCCTCGGCCGGCAGTGCCGACAAGATCATGGACGCGGCCATCGAAGCCGGCGCCGACGATGTCGAGTCGGACGAGGAAGGCCACACGATCTATTGCGCCTTCGAGACTCTCGGCGAGGTGTCCAAGGCACTTGAAGCCTCGCTCGGCGAGGCCGAATCGGTCAAGGCGATCTGGAGGCCGCAGAACAATGTCCCCGTCGACGAAGAGCGGGCGCAGTCGCTGATGAAACTGGTTGCGACGCTCGAGGACGATGACGACGTGCAAAGCGTGTACGCCAACTTCGAAGTCGATGACGAGACCTTGGCCAAGCTCAGCGCGGCGTGAGTGAAGCCCGATCCGACATGAGCAAAGCTCGGTTGCCCGCCATCCGCATCACCTACTGCACGCAATGCCAATGGCTGTTGCGTGCCGGCTGGATGGCGCAGGAGCTGCTCTCCACCTTCGGCACCGATCTCGGCGAGGTGACGCTGGTGCCGGGCACAGGCGGCATCTTCACCATCTCCTGCAACGATGTGCTGGTCTGGGACCGCAAGCGCGACGGCGGTTTTCCGGACGCGGCTAAACTCAAGCAGTTGGTCCGCGATGTGATCGATCCGGATCGTGATCTCGGCCACGCCGACCGTAAGGCGAAGAGCTGAGATTTTGCTGCGAAAGCAGGACCATCATTTTCCGGGCCGGCGTCCGAAAACAGCACCGATGCCGGCACCGATCGCGATGCCCACGCCGACGCCGAGGGCCGAATCATCCATCGCCGCGCCAAGGGCAGCACCGAGGCCAACGCCGATCGCGATGCCGATGGCCATGGTCGAATAGGGGTCGTTCACGGCTCTTCTCCCGATAATGCTTGCGGCCGCCGCAACGCCCGATGCGGCGGCCCGCAAACATGTCAACGCGAGGCGAACCAGAAGGATGCCATCGCCACGATGGCGGTGACGGTGCGGACGTGGTTCCACATCACCCAGTCCCTGAGAAAGTCGGACCAGACCGCGGCACCATTGCTGCTGGCTGGATCGACTGCGGCCAGTGCATCGTTGAGCGGCACGTTGAAGACCATGGTCACGATCGGGTTGCCGACAAGATAGATAAGCGCGCCGGCGAGTAGCCAGAACGAACCCGGCTGGCTCCAGCCGATGATCGCGCCGGCGACGAGCACCAGGCAGATCAGCCCTGTGCCGAAAAGGGCGGTCATGAACATCGGCGTGATGACGGTGACGTTGATCGAATTCATGGCGGCGATGCCGCCCGCCGCCGGCAGACGGGCAAATGCCGGCATGACGAAATTGGAGAAGGCGAAGAACACGCCGCCGACGACGCCTGCGCCCAGGGCCGCGATGAAGGTGAGGCTGGGGAGAAGTTTGGCGATCATGTCAGTTGCTCCAGATGCCGGTTGCGGCGGTTTCGGTTGCGTAGGCGGAAAAGTCCCTGGGCTGGCGGCCGAGCACGCGCTGGACGCCGTCGGCGAGGGCCTCGTTGCGGCCGTCGAGAACTTGCGTGAACAGCTCGTTGAGCAGCCAGGCGAACTCAGGCGGCAGGTCATGCGCGGCGACCGCCGTGGTGAATTCGTCATGCGAGATACTGACAAAGCGGATATCGCGCCCGGCGGCCCTTGCGATCTCTGCGACCGCGTCGGCGAAACTCAGCAGCCGCGGTCCGGTTAGTTCATAGAGCAGGCCGACATGGTCGGGCTCGGTCAGCGTGACGAAGGCCACTTCGGCGATGTCGTCGGCATCGACAAAAGGTTCGCCGACAGGCCCGACCGGCAGCGCCACCTCGCCCGCCAGCAGCGGCTCGATGAGAAAACCTTCGGAGAAGTTCTGCGAGAACCAGGCGCAGCGCAGGATCGTCCACTCCGCGCCCGAGGCCTTCAGCATCTCCTCGGCGCGCTGGGCCTCGTGCTCGCCGCGCCCCGAGAGCAGCACCAGCCGGGTGACGCCACTGGCCACCGCAAGCCGGGAGAAGACGCCAACGGTTTCGGCGGCACCCGGCACGGCGAGGTCTGGATAGTAGCTGATGTAGACGGCGTCGACGCCATCGAGTGCGGGTCCCCAGGTGGCGGGAACTTCCCAGTCGAAGCGCGGCGCGCCGGAGCGCGAGCCGATGCGTACCGGCACGCCATGCGCGGTCAGCCGCGCCGCGAGACGGCTGCCGGTCTTGCCGGTGCCGCCGAGGATCAGGATTGGTTTGGTATCAGTCATGTCATTTTCTCCGCGTCAAAACATGAGTAATCCTCACATTTGCAAAACGTGATAAACCCTCGTATTTTGTAAGTCAAGTCATTCCCCGCGATTTGCCGAGCGGGTTTGTTGGAGACAGTCATGGACGGCACAGCGGCCAACGATCAGATTGCCTCGCCACGCCGGGCGCCGAGCCAGCAGCGCAGCCGCGAGCGGGTCGAGCGCATGCTGGCCGCCGCCTCGGCGCTGATCGCGGAGCAAGGCAGCGATGCCATGCGCATGGGCGAGGTGGCGGAACGGGCAGAGGTGTCGATCGGGTCGCTCTACCAATTCTTTCCGGACAAGCGGGCGATCGTCTGGGCGCTGGCCGAACGCTACACCGTGGAAAGCCAGGCCTGCATTTCGGCGGCGTTGAAAGACGTCAACGACGCCGAAGGGCTTGGCCGGGCGTTCTCGGAGCTGGTCGACATTTATTACGGGTTGTTCCTGGCCGAGCCGGTGATGCGCGACATCTGGTCGGGCACGCAAGCAGACAAGGCGCTGCGCCAGCTCGAGCTCGCCGACAGTCGGGCCAATGCCGAATTCCTGGTCGCGGTGCTGAAGCGGCTACGCCCCGGCGCCGACCCCGTCTCCCTGGAGACCACGGCGTTTCTCGTCTGGCAGATGGGCGAGGCGGTCATGCGCTTGGCGATCTCGGTCGAGCGGCAAGAAGGCGACAGGCTGGTCGCCGCCTACAAGCGCATGGCGCTGCGGGAGCTGCTGGCCGAGTAGAGAAGCCTTGAACTTCCCATAGTTTCAACATCTGGTGAAGCCGCCAAGGACGGAGCCCCTCTCCCCCGTCACTATACGGGG